>JBBIHW010000131.1:0-8413 GCA_037446795.1 Acidobacteriota bacterium | reverse complement strand
CGCGGCTCGGGCGGGCCCCTTCCGGGCCGGGGCCAGGCTCGTCCCGCACGCGCCGCACGAGGCGGCGGCCGCCGCTGCGGTTGCGGCCGCCCGGGAGTCCATCAGGTGGCCGCGCCCGCACCGAGGACAGCAGACCTCGACCTTCACGGGCAGCTCCCCGCGCCGAGGTAGGGCCGTGGATCCACCGGGGCGCGCTCCCTCCGGATCTCGAAGTGGAGGTGGTCGGCCGTGGCGTTGCCGGTGCGCCCGACGAGGGCGATCGGCTCGCCCGCCCGGACGCGGCGGCCCGCCTCGACGAGTTCCCGGTCGTTGTGCGCGTAGACGGTCTGGAATCCGTCCTCGTGGTCGATGACCACGACCCTCCCGTACCCGTTTCCGCTGGCGCCGCTGAAGACGACGATTCCGTCCCGGGCGGCGAGCACGGGGGCCCCTCTGGCTGCGCGGATGTCCACGCCGGAGTGTCGGCGTCCGCCTCTCGGCGCCCCGAAGCAGGACAGGAACTGGCCGCGCTCGACGGGCCAGGAGAACGCGACCGGCGCCGGCGGGGGCTCGGCGAGGGCGGCCCCGGGCGAGGGAACGGGCGCGGGGTACGGGGCGACCTCGATCGGCGCGCTCGCTCCGGGTACGAAGACGGCGCGGCCGGCGGGCAGCCGCGTCGGGTCGGCGATCGCGTTGGCCCGCGCGAGGGTCTCGAGGGGAACCCCGTAGGCCCGCGCGATCCTCCAGAGAGTCTGGCCCGGCTGCACGACGTGGAACACGCCCTCGGGAACGTCCAGTTCCGCGGTGCCGGGATCGCGCCTCGCAGGCTCGCCCGCCGTGGCGACGCCGGCACCGCCTACAGGGGGGCGGCGCGCGCCTGCGCAGCCTCCTCCGAGGGCGATCAGAACGAGAAAACTCGCCCGGGCGGCGCGCCGCGAGGGGCGAGCCACCGGAGGCGGCGGGGCATCCCTCGTCCCCTGCGGCACGCGGGGACTATAGGTTCCGGCCGTGGGCGAGACAACTCCCGGCCCCCGGGCCGGCCTACGGCGCTCGCAACACCCAGTACGCGCGGCGATCGGCCGACAGGAGCTCGAGCCGGTCCCCGAGCGTCGTCTCCCACCTGAGCAGGATGTGAGGAGGGCTGCGATCGAACCAGAGCGCCGTGCTGCGGCCCCCGACCTCCCCCGCGACCTTCCAGGCGCTGTGGCGGCCCGCGGGAAGATCGAGCGGCAGCGGCCCGGTGACGACGAGGCGCGAGTCCACGGGACTGAGCGGGCCGGCGCGGTTCGTCGCGAAGGAGGCGATCAGGCGGACCGCGATCTCGAGCCCGTCCCGGAACTCGAGCCCGCGAAGGGTGACGGGAAGCTGGTCCTCGAAGAGGTCGGCAGGCCCGAGGTCGAGCTGCTGGCTGCCTTCGGCCTCCCCGTCGAAGTAGGAGGACCACTCGTAGAGGGCGTGCCGGTCGCGCGCGCGGACGGACTTGAAGGTGTTCCCGCACCACTCCTGGCTTCCCGAGGTCAGCCTCACGAGCCGCGCCGGATTCGCCCTCTCGACGAACACGCTCGTGAGGAACCGGTAGTCGTAGTTCGGGGTGGGGATCTCGCGGATCAAGTTGAGCTTGAGAACGGGCAGGAGGGATCGCGCCCCGAGGGGAGGGTCCGCCTTGACCAGGGTGCGCGCGTCGAGGTCCTCCTTCACGGTGACGAGGACCGCCTCGTAGCGGCGCTCCCCCCCGTAGACCGCGCGAGAGGCCGCATAGCGGGCAACCTCGGCCTTCCCGTCGTCCCACACAGGGCTCGCGGCGAACCGCGGCGTCACCGGCACGTGTCCGCCCGCCCGCAGCGCCGCCAGGCTCGCGAGCGCAGCGAGGGCGCGAGCGCCTCTTCCTCGCACAGCGCGGCACCGCCTCCCGCAGCGACCGGCGCGGAGCCGGCCGCGCCCCTATAATCGCACGGGGCCGCCACCTCGAGGAGGCGGAAGCAGGAGGGCGGCGTGAGGACGATGGGTCGAGGCACGGCAGCCGTGGCGCTCCTGGGAGCGCTGTCCTGCGCCGCCGCGGCCGAACCCCCGCTCGCCAGGGTCGAGCCCGCGCTCTTCGGCGAGGTGTTCCCCGCGGGGCTCTTCGTGAATCTCAACCCCGGGGCAGGGGGGCCGCCGAAGGTGGACCTCTCCGCCGTCATCGGGAAGAAGCCGGTGGTCCTCTGCTACTGGATCGCGGGCAACAGCCGCGCGGAGCAGGTCCTGCTGGAGCTGCAGAAGCTCGCCGGCGAGATCGGCTCGGAACGGTTGGCCCTCTTCGCCGTGGCCACCACGCCCATCGGCTCGACCGACGTCGGGCCGATCCGCGACCGGATCCAGGCGCTGCGGCTCCATGTGCCCGTCCTTTACGACGAGGGGTTCCGCATCGGCCAGCAGCTCGACGTCCGCACGGTTCCCCACATCGCGATCCTCGACGGGGAGGGGAAGCTGCGCCTCGCCAACGGGGGCGGCCTGCGACAGACCCTCGAATACAAGCTCGACCTCGAGGCGGCGATCCGCAGGGTCGCCGCGACGGGCCAGCTGGGGACGTACGGTCACCTCGCCCAGTACTACCCGGCCACCGAGCTCGTCGGGCGCAAGAGCCCGGACTTCGAGGCGCCGCCGATCGAAGGCGGGCCCGCGAAGCGGCTGGCGAGCCTGCTCGCCCCGGACAGGGTGAACGTCCTGATCTTCTGGTCGGTGGACTGCCCGCACTGCCGCGAGGTCCTCCCCCGGATCAACGAGTGGTACCGGCAGCGCGGGGAGGGGATCAACCTGATCGGCTGCGCGAGGGTGTCGAACGACGCGATGCGTGTGAAGACGGAGGAGTTCTGCCGGCAGAACGGGATCCACTTCCCCACGCTCGCAGATCAGGACACGAAGGTCGGCCAGCTCTACCAGGTCATCTCGACGCCGACGACCTTCGTCATCCGCCCGAGCGGGGTCGTGGACTCCGTCCTCCTCTCCGGAGACACGGACGTCGTGAAGACGCTCGAGGCGAAGACGCGACGGCTTCTCGGACCGCAGCCTGCTTCCTGAGGGCCCCGGCGGCTCACGCCGAGAAGGGTCCCGCCATGGCTCTGCTCTCGGCGGGGCAGATCTCCACGCGGCCGCGCGCGGCGATCGCCGGCAGGGCGGACAGGTCGCGCAGCGCGCCGAAGGACGGATCGAGCCGGCCCGCCCGGTCCACGAGGACGGCTTCGAGGCCCGCGGCCCGCGCCCCGGCGAGGTCGAGCTCGGGCGTGTCCCCGACAAACAGCGCGTCCGAGGATCGCGCCCGCAGCCTCTCGAGCCCCCGGCGGAAGAGGTCGGGGTGGGGCTTCTCGACCCCCTCGAGGTGGGAGACGAGGATCGCGTCGAAGCGGTCCGCCAGGCCGAGCCCGTCGAGTAGGCCCGGCAGGTGGGAATCCCAGTTGGACACCACGGCGAGCCTCGCCCCGAGGCGCCGCAGCTCGTCGAGGACGGCCGGCACTTCCGGGTAGACCGCCCAGCTCGACGGCGAGAGAAACGACGCGCGCAGCGCGTCGAGCACCCGCTCGATCAGATTCCCGTCCAGCCCGATACCTGCCTTCTCGAGCGTGAGGCGCGCGAAACGGAGCCAGTATCCGCGCTCCCCACCCGGGAACCAGCCATAGCGGTCGGCGCCCGCGGGAACGAGGCGGCTCATCTCCTCCCAGCTCGCCCGCATCGCGCCCTCGAGCAGCGGCGCGGGCCGGTCGAAGCCCAGGCCGGCGATCGCGCGCGCGTAGACCGCCCCGTAGGAGTCCCTCGGCCCGATGAGGGTCCCCCCCGCGTCGAGGAAGACGGCCCGAAAGCGCATCGCCGGCGCGCCGTCGCCTCGCGTCGCCTCCTCGGACGGCAGGCCGCGGCCGGTGTCGGTCGCGCTCACTCTTCCGGCCTGCGGAACACGGACTCGTCCACCTGCGGGTTGACCCGCACCGAATCGAGGGTGAACGTGGCGACCTCCCGCCCTCCGATCCGGATCCGCTGGCTGAACGGGAACCGCCGGCCGTCCACTTCCCGGTAGTCCGCGTAGAGGGCCTCGATCGAGGCCGGAACACCCGTCGTCGGGTCCGTGCCCGGGCGGGCCTCCCTCAGAACGTGCCCGTCCTCGGCGACGCACAGCGTGGCCGAGCTTCCGCGAAAGGACACCGCCAGCAGCCGGCACCGCACGCCCTCGACCTGCTCCTCCTCGCCCGCCACGGCCTCGAGCCCGGGGTCGTCGTGGTAGCGGACGAGGACCTGCAGGTCCGCGAGGGCGTCCCTTCGCGCCTCCTCGAGTTGCGCCGCGGGAAGCGGAACCGTCCTGCCTCGCATGCGAGCGAAGCCCTCCTCGGGCGTGACCACGATGGTCACCTCGCCCATCGGCGTCACGCGGACGTCGCGCATGCGGTCGGGCAGGGCGAGCAGCACCGTTCGCTTCATCGCCCCGCCCGGCTGTCCGTCGAGGTGGAAGGCGAGCGTCCCCTCGAGCTCGACCGCCCGGATCCCCTTCGGGTCGCGCCCCCCGAGCGCTCCGGCCACCTTTCCCAGCAGGGCGCGACCGGCCGCCGCCCCCTCCGCCGTCTTCTCCAGCTTCGGCGTGGACTCCGGCGGCGGCGGGATCGTGATGTCCACCTCGACGACTTGCCCGAGCGTGCCCAGGGGCTTGTCGAAGTCCGAGGACTTGCCGACGACGAGGAGGGTGAGCCGGTCCGGATGGATGTGGGTTCTCGCCACCCGCGCCACGTCCTCGCGCGTGACCTTCTCGATGTTGGCGCGGTAGCGCTCGAGGAAGTCCAGGGGGAGCCCGTAGTAGGCGTAGAGGAGTTGCTGGGAGAGGACCTCCCGCTTGGAGTCGTAGTTGAAGACGAACGAGTTCAGGATGGACTCCTTCGCGCGCGCCAGCTCGGCGTCGTCGGGAGGGCGCTCGATCATCCCGACCAGCTCCTCCTTGAGAGCGGCCACGGCCTCCGACATCGTGGACGATTTGGTCTGGCAGCCCACGCGGGTGAGCCCGGGATGGAGGAACGACGACCCGATCCCGCCGTAGACGTTGTAGGCGAGCCCCTTCTTGGACCGCACGTTGCTGAACAGCCGGGCGGCGAAGCTTCCGCCGAGGACCTCGTTGAGCACCTGCGCGGCGAAGTAGTCGGGGTCGCGGACCGTGATCCCCAGGTGCCCCATCACGATGTTCGCCTGCGTCACGTCGCTCTTCTCGATGAAGAACACCCCGGGGTTGGGCTGCTTGCGGTAGCCCGGCTCGGTCGCGGAGAAGTTCGGCCCCTTGGGCCAGTCGGCGAACGCCTTCTCGACGCGCTTACGCATCTGCTTGGCGTCGAAGTCCCCCACGAGCCCCAGCAGCATGTTGTTGGGGTGGACGTAGCGCGCGTGCCACGCGACGAGGTCGTCGCGGGTGATGGCGGCGATGGTCGCGTGCTGGGTGAGCCGCCCGAGAGGGGTGTCCGCGCCGTAGACGAGCCTGGAGAACTCGCGGGCGGTGATGGCGTTGATGCTGTCGTTCCGGCGGGCGATCGCCGCGCTGGCCTGGACCTTGGCCAAGTCAATCCGGTCCTGGGCGAAGGCCGGGCTGCGGAGGATCTCGACGAACAGCTGGAACACCTCGTCGAAGTCCTCCGCGAGGCAGTTCATCGAGGCGAAGCCCGAGTCCGATCCGATGCTGGTCTCGATGGAGGCGGCCCGGTTCTCGAGGAACTCGTCCACCTGGTCCGGGCTCATGCTGCGCGTGCCCCCGGTCCGGAGGACCGTTCCGGTGATGGAGGCGAGCCCGGCCTTCTCGGCGGGCTCGTAGAGGGAGCCGGTTCGGATGCGCACCTCGGCCGAGACCAGCGGCAACTCCCGGTCCTCCATGAGGAAGACCGTGAGGCCGTTCTTGAGCGTGAACGTCTGGGGCTTGGGGATCTCGAAGGCGGGCAAGGGCGGGTAGCGCAGCTCCCGGTGGTCCCGGACCTGCGCGAGGGTCGGACCCGCGACGAGCAGCACGGCCGCGACGCCGAGCGCGGCCAACGAGCGAGAGTTGCGCCTCATGACCCCTTCACCTCCTTCCCCTTGCCGGGCTCGGCCGCGCCCGTCTCGTGCACGATCATCCCCACGATGCGGTTCGCGGGACGGAAAGTGGCGCGGGCGACCCGCAGGACGTCCTCCTTCGTCACCCGCTCCACCCGCTCGACGCGCCGGAAGATCTCCCGCCAGTCGCCGAACAGCGCCTGCGTGGTGGCGAGCTGGATGGCGATCCCTTGATTGTCCTGCAGGCCACGGATCAGGGAGGCCTTCGTCTGCGTCTTCACGCGCTGCAACTCCTCGTCCGTGACCGGCTCCTCCTGGATCCGGTCGAGTTCCGCCCGGATCGCCTCCTGCACCTCCTCGTTCGTGTGGCCCGGGGTGGGGACCGCGAACAGCACCAGGAGGTTGGGGTACTTGTCTCCCGGGAATCCGCTGAAGGCCGACACCGTGGCGGCGATCTTCTTGTCGCGCACGAGGCTCCGGTACAGTCGCGAGGTCCGGCCGCCGGCGAGGATGTCGGCGATCGCGCCGTAGACGGCATCGTCGGGATCGGTGACGGCGGGCCGGTGATAGCCTTCCACGTAGATCGGCTGCGCGGGGTCGGGGATCCTCACGACCTTCTCCGCGATCTGCGGCGGCTCCACGGTCCTCAGGGGCTGCGGCGGCGGGCTCGCCGGGAGCCTGCCGAAGTACTTCTCCACGATGGGGAGGACCTGCTCCGCATCCACGTCGCCGACGATGGCCACGATCATGTTCTCGGGCACGTAGTAGGTCTTGAAGAACCGCTCGGCGTCCTCCCTCGAGAACGACTGCAGGTCGCTCATGTACCCCACGGTGGGCTGGCGGTAGGGGTGGGCGACGAAGGCGACGCTCAGGAACTGCTCGATCAGGCGGCCGGTGGGCTGGCTCTCCGTCCGGAGCCGCCGCTCCTCCTGGACCACGTCGCGCTCCTTGTAGAACTCGCGGAAGACGGGGTCGAGGAACCGCTCCGATTCCAGGTAGGCCCAGAGCTCGAGCTTGTTGGCGGGCAGGGAGAAAAAGTAGCCGGTCTCGTCGGAGCTCGTGAAGGCGTTCAGGCCGACTCCCCCCTCCCTATCCACGATCTCCCCGAACTCGTTCTTGACCACGTAGCGGCCCGCCTCCTCCTGGGCGTCCTTCCAGGCCTTCTCGAGCTCCTTCAAGCGCTCGGGGTCGGCGCCCCCCGGCTTGCGGCGCTCCTGGTCGTAGGCCGCGTACGCGGCGTCCACCCGGGCGAGCGCCTTCCGCTCCTCCTCGTAGTTCGAGGTTCCGATGCGGCTCGTCCCCTTGAACGCCATGTGCTCGAACATGTGGGCGAGCCCGGTGATCCCCGGCACCTCCTGGGCGGACCCCGTGTTGACGTGCGTGAAGAACGAGACGACGGGCGCGACGGGCCTCCGGTACACGAGCACCCGCAGCCCGTTGGGCAGGCGCCGCTGCACGAGGTTCTTCTCGAACGACGAGAGGTCGAGCGCTTCCGCCGCCGACGCCGCCAGCAGGGCCACGGAAGCGGCCAGGACGCTGCCTCCGACGAGCCTTCGGATCATGTCCACCCCCTGGATCGGTCTCCGCCTTTCGGTTCGGGAGCCTGCAGGATACGACAGTGGACGGGTCGGGTTTCAAGGGGCCGGCTCGCTGGGGTTCGAACCGGACGTCGCCGCGGCGAAAGCCGGGTGCCCGGGCGGCGCAGACTGGATTCCGGCTTCGGCCGGAATGACGAGCGTGATTCGGGTTAAGCTCTGGGCGGAGAGGCGGATGCTGTTCGGTGCGCCGCGGCGTTTCTCCGGGCTCCCGGCCGATGCGTTCAGGGCCTTCGACGTCCCGGACCGCGCGCGACGGCGCGAGGCGATCGTCCGGGGCTTCCACCCCGCTCTCGGCGCTCTCGCCGAGGACCTGCTCGAGGGGTTGAATCCTCGGGCTGCGGCCCCGCTCCACGCGCACCTGCCGAGGCTCGACTGGCCCCCCGGGTACCAGCCTTTCTGCACCTGGCTCGCGCTTTCGCGGCTCGTGCAGGGCTACCAGGCGGGGCCGACCCTGAACGTGGGCGTGCACCGGGACCACGTCGCGGCGCGCCTCGGCTGGGACGTGTCGGCGGACGGCTTCGGCCGGTTCGAGTTCCTCTGCCGCCACGGCGGGCTCGGCGAGGCCTGCAGCGACACCGCGGCTCGACACGCCCTCGCGTTTCGCGTGTACGCCGCGGCCGACTGGCCGGCGGGCAGCCGCCTGGTGTTCGAGTCCGGGTCCGACTGGCGCGCCGCGCTCGGCGAGGCCCGCCGCGCGGGAGTCTGGTTCGAGCTGGGCGCGCGGTACGAGCTGCCGGAAGCGATGCCGCTCGTCTGCTCGCAGGCTCTCGGCGAGGAGGTCGCGGGCGTGTTCCTCGCGCTGCTCCCCCTGC
>JBBIHW010000130.1:0-8419 GCA_037446795.1 Acidobacteriota bacterium | reverse complement strand
CGTCGCGCCCGCATCCAGCAGGAGACGGCGCGCGCGCGGGCCGCCGAGGCCGCGGGCGACTACGCCTCCGCCGTGCTGGCCTGGAACGCGGTCGTGGACCTCGATCCGGAAAACGCCGTGGCGGCGGCCGAGCTGCGGCGGGCAGGGGAGCTGTATCGCAAGCGCAAGGCCGAGCGGGAGCAGGTCGAGCAGATCCGGCACGCCTTCGAGGACGGCGACTATGCCGTGGCGCTCAAGGCGCTCTACCGCCTGCCGCCCGGCATGTCCGGCGGTCCGGTGGAGCGGTGGAAGGCGAACGGCTGGTACAACCTGGCGGTCGTCTCGCTGCGTGCGGGCGACTGCCGGCAGGCGATCTCGCACCTCGACGAGCTGGCTGCCATCCGCCCGCGCGACGAGGGCGCGGCCGACCTGAGACGGCTCGCCGAGAAGTACCTCGAGGCGCCCAAAGACGCCGCCTACTTCTCGCGCGTGGAGGGGCTCGCCTTCCGCAGGCTCGACGACTGACGCCCGCGCCGCTCAGTGCCGGAAGTGGCGCCTTCCGGTGAGCACCATCGTCATGTCGTGAGCGTCGGCCATGGCGACGACCTCGGCGTCGCGGATCGAGCCGCCGGGCTGGACGACGGCCGTGATCCCCGCTCCCGCCGCCAGCTCGACGCTGTCGGGAAACGGGAAGAACGCGTCGGAGGCCATGGCCGCCCCGCGCAGCGGGACCCTGGCCTTCTCGATCCCGAGCCTCGCCGAGTCCACGCGGCTCATCTGCCCGGCCCCGATCCCCACGGTCCGGTCGGCGAACGCGTAGACGATCGCGTTCGAGCGCACGTGCCGGACGACGCGCCAGGCGAACTCCATGGCGCCCCACTCCTCCTCGCTGGGCTGCCGCCGGGTCGCCACGCGCCCGCTGCGCACGGGCTCGCCCGGCGCGTCCCACTGCTGCGCGAGAAGCCCACCCTGGACCCGCCTCAGGTCCCAGCCCGTGCGCCGGTGCCCCGCGAGGTCGCCCGCGGCGAGAAGCCGCAGGTTCTTCCTTCGGGACAGGACCTGCCGGGCCTCCTCTTCGAAGCCGGGGGCGATGACCGCCTCGTAGAACGCCTCGGCGAGCAGCGCCGCGGCGGCACCGTCCACGGCGACGTTGAAGGCGATCGCTCCGCCGAACGCGGACACGGGGTCGCATTCGAGCGCGCGGCGGAACGCCTCCGCGGGCGAAGCCCCGACCGCCGCCCCGCACGGGTTGCCGTGCTTGACGATGACCGCGGCCGGCCGCGCGAGCTCCGCGGCGAGGTGGAGGGCGGCATCGAGGTCGAGAACATTGTTGAAGGAGAGGGGCTTTCCCTGGAGCTTCGCGGCACCGAGCACCCCGGCGCCGGCCGAACCCGGCTCGCGGTAGAGGGCGGCGGCCTGGTGCGGGTTCTCCCCGTAGACGAGGTCGGCCTCCTTGACGAGCTCGAGAGCGAGCGTCTCGGGGAAGGCAGACGGGCGCGCCGGACCGGCCTCCTCGGCGGCGAGCCATGCGGCGATGGCCGCGTCGTACGCTGCGGTGCGGCGGAAGGCCTTGAGCGCCAGGCGGCGTCGCGTCCCGAGCGACGGCGCGCCCGCTTCGCGGATCTCGGAGAGCACCGGCTCGTAATCGGCCGGGTCCACCACCGCCGCGACCCGCTCGTGATTCTTCGCGGCGGCGCGGAGCATGGCGGGACCGCCGATGTCGATCATCTCCACGATCTCGTCCCGGGTGCGGCCCTCGGCCACCGCCGCCTCGAACGGGTACAGGTTCACGACGACGAGGTCGAAGGGCGCGATCCCCGCCCGTTCGAGCTCCGCGAGGTGTCCGGGCTTCGAGGAGGCGAGGATGGCGGCGTGGATGCTCGGGTGGAGCGTCTTCACGCGTCCGCCGAGCATCTCCGGGAAGCCGGTGGCCTGCTCGACGGGCACCACGGAGACGCCCGAAGCGGCGAGCAGCTCGGCCGTCCGGCCCGTCGAGACGATCTCGACCCCTAGATCCCGCAGGCCGCGGGCGAACTCCACCACGCCGGACTTGTCGAACACGCTCACGAGCGCCCGGCGGACCGGCTCGTTCACTTGCGGCCCCCGCGGGACCCCCCGCGGTAGGGGGCGCCGGTGAGGTCGCCGCCCGCCGAGGACCAGGCCGCGCGCCACGCGCGCACGATGTCGGTCACGGTTCTCGAGTAGGACAGCGAGGCGACGGCGAACGGGACCGAGCGGTCGTCGAAGGCAGCGGGGTCGGGCGGATCGCCTGCCTGCCGGTAGGCGCGCTCGAGCAGAAGGTCCTCGGAGCGAGCGGTGTCGAGGATCCTCCGGGCGAAGCCGGCGAAGTCCTCGCGGTCGAGGTCGGCGTCGTCGTAGCCGTAGAAGACCAGCGGGAAGCGCTCCCGCCGCGTCTCGCAGAACTTCGCGAAGTGGCGGTACCGGTCGAGCCCGCGCCGGCCCCCGGCGATGGGCGGGAAGCCCGCGTCGGCGACGAAGTGCGCCAGCTCGCCGAAGCGGCGGGCGACCGTCTTGAACGAGGCGAGCTTCTCGACGGAGCTGGCGAGCTCCGCGGCGGCTCGGGCGACCTCCGCGTCGAGCGCCCCTCCCGCCCAGGAGGGACGGTGAGCGGGGCCGTCCTCGCCCGCCATGGGCTCCAGGGCGCCGCGCCGCACCTCGGCGAGGTGGCGCTGAAGAGCGACCCTCAGGCCGGGTGGCATCAGGATCACGGCGTCGTCCACCATGCGCACGCGCGTGGCCGGGCTCCAGGCCCAGGCGGGCGCTGCAGCCGACGCGAGCACGACCGAGGCGAGGAGGCCGCGCTGCGGCCGGACGCGGCGAGAGGGGAGGCTCAAGGCGCGGGGGATCCGATCAGGGCTCCCGGGCCCGCGCTTCGGGGTCCTGCAGCCGCCGCTCGGCGGGGGGAGCCGTCGCGCCCGCGGGCACCAGGGGAAGCCCGAGGGCGCCCGCCATCTCCTGGTACAGCTGCAGTTGCACGGCGAGCAGGAGCTGGGTGTTCACGACCTGCGGATTGTGACGCGGGTCGGCGAGCGAGGGGTCGAGCCGCAGGGCCTTCTTGTAGAACTCGACGGCGCCGTCGTAGTCGCCCCTCGCCTCCCGAATGGCGCCGAGGTTGTAGTGGGCGAGGGCGTTCAGCGGATCGAGCGAGGCGGCCCTGCGGTAGTCGCGCTCGGCGAGGTGCGTGAGGCGGGCGTCCCGGTGGAGCGTTCCGAGGTTGAGCCAGAGGAGCGGGTTCTTCGGGGACCGCTTGACGGCCTCCTCCTGCACCGAGATCGCCGCGGTCGTGTACCCGCGGCGGCCGAGCAGGACCGCGAGGTCGTTGAGCCGCTCCGGGCCGACATCGCCGCGCTCGATCGCCTCGATGTGGCGGGAGACTTCCGGGTCGGCCGCGAGCGGGGTGACGGAGAGCTGGGTCGCGACCCTCGAGACCGATGCGGGCACCCCGGAGCGAGGCCGCGGCTTCGGAGGCGATGCCGGGGGCGGAGCTGGCGCCCGCGCACGTCGCGCCTGCGGGGCCGATGGCTCGGGGGCTGCGGGAGCCGGCGCGGGCTCGGAGTCCTGCGGGCGTCTGCCGGGCGCCCGCTCGGCCGCGGGGGGAGCCCCCTTCACCCGGAGCCGGTTGAACAGCGAGAACCGCTTTCGCTTCGGCTCGCCGGCCTTGTTCGAATCGGTGCCTTCCTCTTTCTTGGGGTTGTCCTTCCCCTCCTCCGCCTCGCCGGCAGTCTGCTCGCCGGCCGTCGAGGGCTCGTCCGTGGCCCCTTCCTCGACCGCAGCCGCGAGACCGAGCCCCGCCGCGAATGCGAATCCGAGGACCGAGACCCCTGCGAGACGAGCCAGACGCATCGTGGCCTCCCTTCGCGCCGGCCGCATCAGCGACCCGGCCGCGCCTTGAGGTGGACCTTGCGATCCCGGACGATCACCCGCAGCTCCACCCGGTCGCACCCTGCCTTCTCCTTCATGCGGGCCACGTTGCGCGCGATCCCCTCCACGAACCCCTCGAAGCTGAGCGGGATCGGCTCGGCTCCCGCCTTCTTGCGCGCCTCGAGGAACTTGGCGTGGAGCAGGCGCAGCGAAGGCTCCTCGCCGCGGGGATCGCGGATGTGGCACGCGGCGACGAGTTGCTCCTCGGCATGCGGGCGCTCGGCCGGCGCGGGGACGGGACGCCCCGCCTCCTCGACGCTGCGCAGGGTCTTGGACCACAGCTCGGACAGGGTGGAGAAGCGGGTCGCCAGCGAGGTGAAGTGGAACCGCGTCGCGTACTTGCGGATCGGAGCGTTGGCGTAGCGCTTGATCAGGCGCTCCACCTCGGCGCGCAGCTCCAGCGGCTCGCGCTTGAGGGCGCCGCTGAAGAACATGTCGTACTGTACCTTGAGCTGGCGGAGGCCGGCCTCGAGCCGCTGGATGTCAGCCTCGATGTCGGCCGACGCGGAGCCTGCGACGGGCTTGGTGGACTCCATGTGGGGGTCGTCCGGGCGGAGCCGCCGCAGAGTATAGGTTGGCCGGGGAATCCATGCAATCGGACCGCGAAAGCGAAGCGCCCCGAGCCGCCGAGACCGCAGGGCTGCTGCGGGCGATCCCGGCGGTCGGGAGGCTGCTCGAGGCCCCGGTGTGGGAAGGGCTCCGGCGGGAGCTCGGCGCGAGGCTCGTGGCAGACCTCCTGCGCGAGGAGATCGAGCGCGTGCGCGACGCGGTTTCGGGAGGCCGGCTCGGCGCCGGGCGCTTCGAGGCCGAAACCCGCCCCGAGCGGCTCGCCGAGCGGGTGGCTGCGAGGGCGCGCTCGCTCGCTCGCCCCTCGCCCCGCGCCGTCGTGAACGCCACGGGTGTCGTGGCCCACACCAATCTCGGCCGGTCGGTCCTCTCCGAGGAGGCCGCCCGGCGGGTCGCCGAGGGTGCCGCCGCCTACGTGGACCTGGAGTACGACGTCGCCAGAGGCGGGCGGGGGAGCCGGCAGAGCCACCTCGACCCGTTGCTCGAGCGGCTGTTCCCCGGCCAGGCGGCCCTCGTCGTGAACAACAACGCCTCGGCGATCCTGCTCGCGCTGCGGGCGCTCGCGCGCGGTCGCGAGGTGCTGGTCTCGCGGGGAGAGCTGGTGGAGATCGGAGGGGGATTCCGGGTCCCCGAGATCCTCTCCGCCTCGGGGGCGAAGCTGCGCGAGGTGGGCACGACCAACCGCACGCGCCTCGAGGACTACGAGTCCGCGCTCGGCTCCCGGACGGGCGCGATCCTCAAGGTGCACACGAGCAACTTCAGGATCGTGGGGTTCGCCGAGGAGACGAGCGTGGCCGAACTCGCCGGTCTCGCGCGCCGCAGCGGCCTGCCGCTCGTCGTGGACTGGGGCAGCGGGGACCTGGTGGACCTGGCCCCGCTCGGCATCCGCGACGAGGTGCCGGTGTCCCGGATCCTGGCCGAGGGCGCCGACCTCGTGACCTTCAGCGGCGACAAGCTGCTCGGGGGGCCGCAGGCGGGTCTTGCGGTGGGCCGCGCGGACCTCGTCGCGCGCCGCCGGCGCGATCCCCTGGCGCGGGCGGTGCGGGTGGACCGGCTGCGGGTCGCCGCGCTGCGGGAGACGCTGTGGGCGTACGTCCGGGACCGCGCCGCGGCGGAGGTCCCCACCCTCCGCATGCTCACGCTCACCGCGGAGCAGATCGGGGCCCGCGCGGAGCGGGTCCGCCGGTACGTGGCGGAGCGCACCGGTCTCGCCGACCGGATCGCGATCGTGGACGGCGTGTCCCGGACCGGGGGCGGCTCCTCGCCGCTCGGAGAGATCCCGACCCGCCTCATCGAGGTCAGCAGCCCCGACACCGACGCGGCACCGCTCGAGCGCGCGCTGCGGGCGGGCGAGCCGCCGGTCGTGGCGCGCGTGCAGGAGGGCCGGCTCCTCCTCGATCTCCGGACCGTGCTGCCCAGCCAGGACGGCGTCCTCGCCGAGCGGCTGTCCGAGGTCCTGCTCAGGCGCTGAAACGGAAGTGCAGGACGTCGCCGTCGCGGACGACGTAGTCCTTCCCCTCGATCCGCAGCGTCCCGGCGTGCCGGCAGGCGGCGAGGCTGCCCGCCGCGACGAGCTCCTCCCACGCGACCACCTCGGCGCGGATGAAGCCGCGCTCCATGTCGCTGTGCACGGCCCCCGCCGCCTCGCGCGCGCGCGTGCCGCGGCGGACGCTGACCGCGCGGCACTCCTCCTCGCTCACCGTGAAGAAGCAGATGCGGTCGAGGAGGCGGAAGGACGCCTCGACGAACCGGTCGAGGGCGGGCCGCTCGATGCCCAGCTCGCGCCGGAAGCCGTCCGCCTCCTCCGGGTCGAGGGCCGCGATCTCGGACTCGATCTCGACGGACACGGCGACGGCCGCGGTGCGAGGCCGGCCCTCGAGAAAGCCCACTCCGAAGGCGGCCGGGCCCTCGCCGAGCCTGGGCGCGTCGGCCTCGTCCACGTTGAGGGCGAGGAGCAGGGGCTTGAGGGACAGGAACGTGTACCCGCGGAGCCGCTTCTGGTCCTCCTCGCCGAGGTCGAGGTTCCGGAGGGGGATCTCGCGCTCGATGGCCGCGAGGCACCGCTCGAGAAGGGCGAGCTCCTTGACGTCCTCCTCGCGCCGCGCC
Source organism: Acidobacteriota bacterium (assembly GCA_037446795.1). Lineage (GTDB taxonomy): Bacteria > Acidobacteriota > Polarisedimenticolia > Polarisedimenticolales > JBBIHW01 > JBBIHW01. Next base: position 1,825 of record JBBIHW010000130.1, on the reverse strand, counting down.
TTGGCCGCGACAGGCCGGAGCTTCGCGATGCGACGTTCGGCGATCGCGTGGTCGGCGAGAAGCAGCTCGGTTTCCATCAGGCTCGCGTCGCGCGCCGGGTCCACGCTCCCCGCGGCGTGCGGGACGGAGGGATCGCGGAAGGCGCGGACGACGTGGGCGAGCGCGTCCACGGCGACGAGGGAGTCGAGCGGGAAGACCTCGGCAGCGCGCCCGCGCGCGACGGGGGCCGAGTCGAGGTACTCGACCGTCGCGGGAGTGACCTTCTTCGGGCGGAACAGCGCGGCGAGCCGCTCGAGGCGGCTGTCGGGGACCCGGGCGACTCCGACCTGCACGTGCGGCCCGTGGCTCGTGGCCGAGGCTCCCGTCAGGAGCCGGAACAGGGTGGTCTTGCCCGTCTGCGGGAACCCGAACAGCCCGACCCTCATGGAGAGGAACCCGGCGCCCCGACGGCAGCATAGCGAAGCGCGCCGGAGGCGGCCATGGTCGCCCCCCCCGGTCGCGTTGACGCGGCCGGGGCCGGTTTGTACCATTCGAGCGCCGCGGTCCGGATCGGCGAGTGCGGGGCGTAGCGCAGTCCGGTAGCGCACCTGCTTTGGGAGCAGGCGGTCCCGAGTTCAAATCTCGGCGCCCCGACCAGCACCGGGCAGCGGCGGCCCCTCGCGGCAGAGCGGCGTGCGCGTGTAGCTCAGCCTGGACAGAGCACCAGCCTCCGGAGCTGGGTGTCGCAGGTTCGAATCCTGCCACGCGCACCAGGATCCGGCGGATGCATCCGGCGACAGCGTCCCCTTGAGCGCGCCCTCCCCGTTGCGCTAACCTCGAGCGGGTGCGTAGGATGGGACCGAGCGCCTGTAGCTCAGCGGGACAGAGCAGCGGCCTTCTAAGCCGCGGGTCGGGGGTTCGAGTCCCTCCAGGCGCGCCAGGAGGGTCGCGAGGCAGATGGTGAGCGTAGCTCAGCCGGTAGAGCTCCAGACTGTGGATCTGGCCGTCGGGGGTTCGAATCCCCTCGCTCACCCCACGCCTCAGGCTCCCGCCCGCAGGACGCGTGTGGTAGATTGAGCTGTCTCGACCGTCGCCTCGAGTGGGCCGCTAGCTCAACTGGCAGAGCAGCAGACTCTTAATCTGCGGGTTCCAGGTTCGATTCCTGGGCGGCTCACCATCATTTTTCGCAAGTGTACCTTTACATTCTGCAAGGCGCCACAAGCCGTTACTGCGTTGGTGTCACCGAGGATGTCTCCATCCGACTGCTCCAGCACAACCAGCCGCAAACCAACCTCAGCCGCTGGACTCGCGGGGGTGGTCCATGGAAGCTGGTCTTCACACATAGATTTTGATACCAAGAAAGAAGCCCTGCGAGCCGAGCGCTTCGTAAAACGGATGAAGAGCCGCTCGTTCACAGAGAAACTGATCCGAGGTGAGTACACGCTCCCGGACTTCCGGGATTAGGGTTCAGCGGGTGCCAGTCCCGAAGCTTCGGGACGATTCCTGGGCGGCTCACCATCGCTACCAGGACCGGGGTGAATCTCCGCGTGCTCTTGCAGTTTGACTTGGCTTGCGGGCGCGGCCTAAGATGGCCGTGCTTGGGACGGGCGAACCTGTGAAGAAGTGGCTTCTCTCATTTGCCTTTCTGTTGCTGAGTGTCTCGGCGGCGGCGCACCCCGGCGTCGGGATCGTGATGGACAGCCGCGGCAACGTGTACTACACGGACCTGAAGCAGGTGTGGAAGATCGCGCCGGATGGAAAGAAGACCGTTGCCGTGCCGCGCGTCCACACGCACGAGCTGTACCTCGACGCGAACGACAATCTCTTCGGCGAGCACTTGTGGTAT
>JBBIHW010000129.1:0-8448 GCA_037446795.1 Acidobacteriota bacterium | reverse complement strand
CCCCGCCGCCGGGCGTGGCTGGCGATCGCCAGCGCCAGGTCTCCGCCGCCCGCGCCCACGTCCAGCACCTCGAGCGGCTCGCCCGGCTGGAGCCGCGCGAGGAACGGATCCACGCCGCGCAGCAGCGCCCCCGTGCCGCCCAGGCTGCGGTTCACCCATCGGAGGTCGGCGAGGGCGCGCTCGATCAGGCGGGGGTCGGCGCCGGGCCGATCCATCCATTCGGGATCGAGCCGCCGGCGCGGGGCCCACACGGGTCAGCCTCTCGCGACCCCGAGGACGAGCGCCGCGTTCTTGGAGCCGAAGCCGAGGCAGTTGCACAGCACGGTCTCGAGGCGGCCCGGACGGCCGCGGTGCGGCACGACGTCGAGATCGCACTCCGGGTCCGGCTCGTCCCGGTTGATCGTGGGCGGGAGGAAGCCCTCCCTCATGGCCAGCAACGAGGCGACCACCCCCGCGGCGCCGCAGGCCCCCTGCGGGTGGCCGATCATGGACTTGAGGCTCGAGGCCGGAACGCACCCGGCGCGCCGGCCGAACAGCCGCTTGAGCGCGCGCGTCTCCACCCGATCGTTGAGCACGGTGGAGGTGCCGTGGAGGTTCACGTAGTCCACTTCGTCGGGAGAGACCCCGGCGTCGCGGAGCGCGAGCTCCATGGCGCGGGCCGGCTCCTCGCCCGATTCGTCGAGCCGCACCCGGTGGAACGCCTCGCAGTTGGCCCCGTAGCCGAGCAGCTCGCCGTAGATGCGAACTCCACGCGAGAGGGCCGTCTCGAGCTCCTCGAGAACCAGGATCCACGCCCCCTCGGCGAGCACGAAGCCGTCCCGGTCGCGGGAGAAGGGCCGGGAGCCGCGCTCCGGCTCGAGGTTCCAGGACGGGGTCATGACCTTCATCAGGCTGAAGCCCGTGAGGATCGCCGGCGTGATCGGCGCGTCGGCCCCGCCCGCGAGCATCCTGTCGGCGCGCCCGTAACGGATGAGCGAGAAGGCGTGGCCGAGGGCGTCGGTGGAGGAGGTGCAGCCGGTGGAGATCACGTGGCTCGGGCCGCGAAGCCCGTAGCGCATGGACAGCTCCGAACTCATCGAGCCGGGCGTGGCCGAGGGGATCGTGTAGAGGCTCACCGCGCGCGAGCGGTCCACGTAGTACGTCCGGAACATCCTCTCGGCGAACTCGAGACCGGCGGCGCCGCTGCCGAGGGCCACGCCGAAGCAGGCCCGCTCCTCCGGCTCGAGCGCGGAGGGAACGATGCCGGCGTCCGCCATCGCCTCGTCGGCGGCCGCCATGGCCAGGATCACCGATCGAGGCACGTGCCGCAGCTCGTGCGCGGGAAGAAGGGACTCGGGATCGAGGCCGACGACCTCCCCCGCGATCTGCGTCGGCAAGTCTCCCGGATCGAAGGAGCCGATGCGGCGGACGCCGCTGCGGCCCTCCCGCGTCGCCCTCCAGAACGACTCGACGCCGATCCCGTTGGGCGAGACCGCACCGAGGCCCGTGACCACCACCCGGCGTCCACGCAGGGGACGCCGTCCGTTTCCCGAGCCCGACATGCGACCCTCCGCGCCGGTCGGGGAAGTCTACACCGGGACCCCGAGAGATGGCGGGCGCGCGGGGAATCCGGCAAAGTCCAGCCGGTCCCATCGGACGGGGCCAGGCGCAGCTTGACGAGACCGTGGGGGGGGGTAGTCTCCCTAGAAAGAGAATGGAGGTTGGCCATGACGAGGCGGTTCTGGATATCCCGAACCGTCACCTGGGGTGTTGTGGCGCTGGCGGCGACGGCCGCAGCCCCTCCGGCCGGGGCGCAGGCGCAGTACGCCTACGACCTCGGCATCCAGACCCTCGTGGTCACGGATCTTCCGGACGGATCCAAGCAAGTCACCTGGGCGATGGGTCTGGCCGTGCCGGCCGGGATGCCTTCGATTCCGCTGCGAGCGACGATCTGGAGGCTCGATGCTTCCGGCAACCGCACGGAGCTCGTCTGGGACCGCTACCTCGGTTCCGCGGGTCCTGATGCCGGCTCGGACTACAACTGCCCGAACGTGGACTACTGCAGCCAACTGGTCACCGCCTGCCACAACCCGAGCGGCGGGTTCTGCTCCGTCGTCACGGAGTGCCCCGACGGCAGGGAGGTGACACAGAATGGAAACTGCCGAACGAAGAATTTCAACGCAGGAGAAGACCTCTGCGAGAATTTCGAATGCCTCTGTCAAGTTACGGGCGATCCGTGTGCCACCAGTGGAGGAGGCGGCCCGCAGGTGCCTCCGGGCGACTACGTCCTCGATCTGCAACCCTGCGAAGAGGACGCCCCCCTGGACCCGATCACCGGACAATGTGACGGCCCGTGCATCGTGTGTTCCGACGGCGATCTCCGGAACAACAGCAGGAGGTTCTGAGCCTCGGTCCCGGCCGGACGAGCCGGCACGACGGGCCCGGCGCGCGCAGGCGAGAAAGCGCGTGCGCCTCGGTTTCACCGACGGCTCCGCCGCCCGGACATCGTGCCTCTTGCGGAGCCCGCTCGGTGGTGAACGCGAATCCGGCGCGGCGCGAGGTCGCTCGCCAAACCGCCGGGAGGATGTCGCGGTCTCGACAGAGGTCAGATCACGACGCACGCGATCGCGCTCGACGCGCGAGACCGCGATGCGGTCGGGGTCGCGGGTGCCGCGTGGAGTCCGCGCGGGACCGACCCCGGAGGCGCACTCGTTCGGGCTCCGAGCGCGCTCCCGTCACTTCTTCCTGCTCTGGAAGTACTCCGCGTTCTTCGGGGTGAAGTGCTTCCACTTGTCCGGTACGGCGTCCTCCTCGAAAATCGCCTCCACCGGGCAGGCCGGCTCGCAGGCGCCGCAGTCAATGCATTCCACCGGATCTATGTACAGCTGCTCGGCGGTCTCGAAGTCCGGGTCGTTCTTCGTGGGGTGGATGCAGTCCACCGGGCAGACGTCCACGCACGCCGTGTCCTTGACGCCGATGCACGGTTCGGTGATCACGAAGGTCATGGGGGCCTCCTCCGGGGGAAGTCGGACCGCGGCTTTTGTACTACGCCGCTCGCCGTCGCGCCTTGATGCCGGTCAAGAACTCGGCTTCCGCGCTTGACGCGCCACGGCCTCCGCCGCCTTTCGGGCCGCCTCGGGATCGCCGAGGTAATGGTGGCGAATCGGCTCGAGCTCGTCGTCGAGCTCGTAGACCAGCGGGATTCCCGTGGGGATGTTCAGGCCCACGATCTCCTCGTCCGAGATCCGGTCGAGGTGCTTGACCAGCGCGCGCAGGCTGTTGCCGTGGGCCGAAATCAGGACGCGGCGGCCCGCGCGGATCGCTGGAGCGATCTGCCCGTGCCAGAAGGGGAGGAACCGGGCGACGGTGTCCTTGAGCGCCTCGGTGAAAGGGATCTCCTCCGGCCGGAGCTCCGCGTAGCGCGGGTCGGTCCCCGGCCATCGAGGATCGTCGCGCGGGAGCGGCGGCGGGGGAGTCGCGTAGCTGCGGCGCCAGATCTGCACCTGCTCCTCCCCGTACTTCTCCGCCATCTCGGCCTTGTTGAGCCCCTGCAGCGCCCCGTACATCCTCTCGTTGAGCCGCCAGCTGTTCACCACCGGGATCCACATCAGCTCCATGTCGTCCAGCACGATCCACAGCGTTCGGATCGCCCGCTTGAGGACCGACGTGAAGGCGAGATCGAACGTGAAGCCGGCGTCTCGAAGCAGCCGGGCGGCCTCGTGCGCTTCCTCGATCCCGCGCGGGCTGAGGTCCACGTCGGTCCACCCGGTGAACCGGTTCTCCCGGTTCCAGACGCTCTCGCCGTGGCGCAGGAGCACGAGCTTCCGCACCGGAGCCCTCCCGCGGCCCATTCTGCCTCACGCGGGGCCGTGCGCGTACCCCCTGGCGGACCGGCTGGCGTCCGGTTCCGCCCGGGGAGCCGTCGGAATACAATACCGCGGTCGGTACGGGATCCTGCGGGAGGGACCGGCGCCCGGCGGTCGGGCGCCCTGTTCGAGCCTCGGGGTCGGGGCCCCGGACCGCCCGTGCCGCAGGACGGAGAAGGAGGGAGCCGATGCCCGACTACAGCCATCCGGAAACGCTGGTCTCCACCGACTGGGTGGACACTCATCGCAAGGATCCCAACGTGCGCCTCGTCGAGGTGGACGTGGACACGAAGGCCTACGACGAGGGCCACATCCCCGGAGCGGTCGGCTGGTCCTGGCAGACGCAGCTGTGCGACACGGTCCGCCGGGACATCATCCCGAAGGAGGCGCTCGAGCGACTGCTCTCCGACTCGGGCATCGACAACGGCACGACCATCGTTCTCTACGGCGACAACAACAACTGGTTCGCGTGCTGGGCCTTCTGGCAGCTGAAGATCTACGGCCACGACGACGTCCGCGTCATGAACGGCGGCCGCAAGAAGTGGCTCCAGGAAGGCCGCGAGCTCACGCGCGACGCCCCCTCCCACCCGAAGCGCGCCTACCGGGCCAAGGAGCCCGACCTGTCCATCCGAGCGTTCCTGCCGGAGGTCCAGGAGGTGGTTCGCAACCGCACGGCGGACCTGGTGGATGTCCGCAGCCCGCAGGAGTTCACCGGGGAGATCCTGGCGCCGCCGGGTCTTCCGGAGACCTGCCAGCGCGGCGGTCACATCCCGGGCGCGCGCAGCGTGACGTGGTCGCTCGCGTGCAACGAGGACGGGACCTTCAAGTCGTTCGACGAGCTGAAGGAGCTCTACGCGAAGGCCGGTGTGCGAGGCGACCGCCCGATCGTCGCCTACTGCCGGATCGGCGAGCGGTCGAGCCACACGTGGTACGTCCTCAAGTACCTGCTCGGCTACAAGGACGTGCGCAACTACGACGGGAGCTGGACGGAGTGGGGGAACCTGGTGGGAGCCCCCGTCGAGAAGGGGGCGGCGTGAGAGCCGAGGACTACAGGAGCTTCGAGGAGCGGCTCGAGGGGTGGCCGGTCCGCTTCACGAGCTACCGCCTCGGCGATCGCTACTACTGCCACGTGGACAACGTGGAGCCGGGTGCCGTGATCGCGCGGGCCGAGACGACGACCCGAGAAGAGGCGGAAGGCTCGGCTCGCGAGCAGGCGCGCCGCAGGCTGTCCCGCGGGCGCGACGGGGGCTGAGGGCGCCTGCCGCAGCCGTCCGCTCAGCCCGCGGCGCAGCGGTTCGGTCCGGCCTCGAGGTCGAGGGGATCCTGCGGGCCGAGGGCGGCCTTCCCTTCGTTGATCGCGATGATCCGATCGAAGTTGGGGGGCTTCGGCCCGAGGCCGCCGACCACGCGCGAGACGAAGGCCTCCTCGCCCTCGCGGAGGACGGCGACCCGCGCCTCCACCTCGCGCAGGGGTGCCGCGATCGGCGCGCCGTCGAAGCCGACCGGTGCGGCCTCGTGCGCAGGAAGGACGAGAGGGTTGGCGCGGGACAGACGGCCGAGCAGATCCCGCAGGCTTCTCCACAGGCAGCGCGCCGACGGCTCCGCCCCGGCGTCCCCGCGCTCGAGGTCCGGCCGGCCGACGCCGTCGAGAAACAGCGTGTCGCCCGTGAGGAGCGCCTCGCCCGACAGGAGATAACACGTGCTCTCGCCCGTGTGCCCCGGCGTGGCGATCGGCTCGACCTCCAGACCCCCCACCGCGAGCGGCTCGCCCTCGCGGAGCGGCTCGAAGGGACGGCGCACCCGGTCGTTGGGAGGCATGAGGAGCCTCGCCCCGGTCCGCTCGCACAGCTCGCGGGCGCGGGAAAGATGATCGGCGTGGACGTGCGTCTCGAGGACGAATCGGATGCGGAGTCCCTCGCGGGAGGCGACCCCCTCGTAGGCCGCGGGGTCCACGGACGGGTCCACCACCGCAGCCTCGCCCGCGCCTCCGAAGAGGTAGGAGAGGCACCCCTTCCCGTTCCGGCGGAGCTGGACCAGGACCGCCCCCGCCTTCCCGAGCGGAACCTTCGCCTCGCTCCACACCGCTCCCCACGCGCGCATCCCTCCCCTCAGGCTCGCGGCCTCGTAGCCGAGCGACGCCAGCACCGCGACGGCGCGGCGCGAGACGATTCCCTGGCGGCAGACGGCGACGAGGGGCCGGTCCCGCGGCAGCCTTCCCGCACCCGCCAGCAGCGGCTCGGGGCGGCCCGCGCGGAGGGCGTCGTAGGAGGGAACGCTGATCGCCCCGGCGATCCGCCACGAGGCGAACTCTTCCGCCTCGCGGATGTCCACGACGGTGAGCGCTTCGCCGCGCTCGAGCTTGCGCAGGAGCTCCAGGGGCTCGACCTCGGTCGCGCGGGGTCCTCGCGGCTCGCTCATGCGCGGTCCTGAGATTAGCAGGAGCCGGGCGCGAGAGGAAGCAGCTCGTCCCGGCTCTCCCAGCTCGCCCGTCCTCGATCCCCGCGCACGTAGTACAATCCGCCGCACGCGAGGCGGACGCGAGCCATGAGCGAGAAGACGGCCCCGCTCGGACCGTGGCCCGTCCCGCCGTTCTTCGATCCGTCGAAGGTCGGCGAGGTCTGGCGAGTTCCCTACCAGACGCGGGCGGCCGAGGCGGTGGCATGGGCGCGCGAGCACGGGATCTCGCCCGCGCACCGCGACCGGACCAGGATCTGCGCGATGCTCGTGGACGTGCAGAACACGTTCTGCCTGCCCGCCTTCGAGCTGTTCGTCGCGGGTCGGTCAGGAAGGGCGGCCGTGGACGACAACGTCCGCCTGTGCGAGTTCCTCTACCGCAACCTGGGATCCGTCACCGAGATCGTGGTGACGATGGACACGCACACGGCCATGCAGATCTTCCACCCGGTCTTCTGGACCGACGAGAAGGGCGAGCACCCGGCGCCCTACACGCTCATCTCCGTGGAGGACGTCGCCACGGGCCGTTGGAGGGTCAACCCGGCCGTGGCGGGTGCCCTCGCGGACGGCGATCCGGAGAAGCTGGAGGCGTACGGCCGGTACTACGTCGAGCGGCTCGCCCGCAGCGGCAAGTACGAGCTGACGATCTGGCCCTATCACGCGATGCAGGGAGGAATCGGCCAAGCCCTGGTCTCGGCGGTGGAGGAAGCGCTGTTCTTCCACGCGCTGGCGCGGCAATCGCAGACGCGGTTCGAGCCCAAGGGCGGGCTCCCGCTCACGGAGCACTACTCGGTGCTCCGCCCGGAGGTGCTGGACGGCCCGGACGGCCGGCCGATCGGGGAGAAGAACCTCGGGCTCGTCCGGAGACTGCTGGACTTCGACATGGTGATCGTCGCGGGGCAGGCCAAGAGCCACTGCGTCGCGTGGACCATGGAGGACCTGCTGGCCGAGATCCGCGCCGTGGACCCCGGGCTGTCGAGGAAGGTCTATCTGCTCGAGGACTGCACGTCGCCGGTCGTCGCCCCCGGCGTCATTGACTTCACCGAGAAGGCGGATCAGGCGTTTCACCGGTTCGAGGAGGCGGGGATGCACGTCGTCCGCTCCACCGACCCGCTGGAGGAGTGGCCGGACGTACCGGTCGGAGCGGGCCTGACACGACGATAGTCGCGGCCCGTCGTGCGGCGCCTCGGGATCCGGTTCCGCGTGAGATCCTCTTTCCGGCGTCGCGGGGGCTTGCAGGAGCCGGGCGCTCGCCTCTCGGGGGGGCGGAGCGCGCCGCCGGGGGAGGCTCGCGCGGTGAAGCCGAGCGCGCGAGGGTGACCGCGATGGCCCGCTTCGTCGCCGCGTTCAACGCGGGGCGATACTTCGAGGCCCACGAGATCCTCGAGGACTTCTGGAGGGAGTATCGCGGCCCGGACCGCGCCTTCTACCAGGGGCTGATCCAGGCGGCGGTCGCGTTGCACCATCGCGCCCGCGAGAACCGTGCCGGCGCGCTCCGCGTGGCGGCCCGCGCGCGCGCGAGGCTCGAGCCGTGGCTTCCCCGGCATGGCGGGCTCGACCTCGAGGTGCTGCTCGCCGGCCTCTCGGCCGCCGTGGAGGCGGGGCAGCCGCCGCCGCGTCTCGTGCTCGATTCGGACGGAGGGGCCGCGTGAGGGGGCCCGCTTCGGGGACGACCGGGCAGCGCCGGAGGCTCCTCGAGCTGCTCCGCCATGAAGAAGCGCTGAGGGCGAGAGGGGTGCATCTCGTGGCCGGCGTGGACGAGGCCGGGGTCGGTCCCCTCGCGGGTCCGGTCGTCGCCGCGGCCGTGGTGTTCGCCCCCGGGGCGCGCGTCCCGGGAGTAGACGACTCCAAGCGGCTGCTCCCCGCCCGCAGGCAGCGGCTCGCGGGGGCCGTGTGCGCGGCTGCCGCCGCGCCCGCGCGCGGGCGCGTGGAGCCCGGGGGGGTGGATGGTCGGGACGGGTACCGGTCCGCGCGCGCGGCCCAGCGGGGGGCGGGGAGCCCCGCGAGAGCCCGCGCCACTATGTCCTTTCCGCGAACGCTATCGTGTGCCAAGGCAAAGAGCGCTCCTTCGCGATCCCGACGGGCCGATCTCCGGCCGGTGCCTCCATCTCGTTGCGTCGGGGACGGGCTGTCAAGCTCCTTAGCGCCG
>JBBIHW010000128.1:3079-8471 GCA_037446795.1 Acidobacteriota bacterium | reverse complement strand
CGGCGGAAATCGCATCGCGGGCACACGCTGAGCCGGTCCTCCACCGGACTGAAATGGCCGCTGCGTATGCCTCCGACCCATTCCTCCAACTGCTCCGTGAACGCGTCTCGCGCTCGCGGGTCGTGGGGGACTGTGGCGCGTCCGCCGGAGTCGGCGTCGAGATCGTGAATGGCGAGCGTGACGGGCTCGAGATCCATACGCTCCGCTGCGGCCGCATAGAGCCGCAGCTGGTTCTCGTGGATCGCCGGGGGCGGCCGGTTCGACGTCGTTTTGAAGTCGATGAGTTCCACCTGATTCCCTGACCCTCCGGGGGCCCGCAACAGGAGATCGATGCGACCGCGGATCCGCCCGTTCGCGAGGGGGACCTCGAACCGCGCCTCGGGGCGGATGGTGCGGACGAGCTCGTCGCCGTGCTCCCGCACGTACCGCTCCACGCGCCGGCGTGCCGATTCCCGCAGGTTCGCGCGGGGGATGGGCCCGGCGAAGGGGAGATAGAACGAGCGCTCCAGGATCGGGCCCACGTCGCGTGACGTGGGGCGCGCCCCGGACGCGCCCTGCCGAGCCAGCTCGGCCACCAGATGGTGCAGCAGCTTGCCGAAGCCGAGTTCTCGGGCCAGCGGCGGCTGGAACCCGCAGACGTGCCGGAGCCGGTAGCGGTATCTGCACTCGCAGTAGGTGACGAGGCTGGAGAAGTCGAGCGTAATCGGGTCCTCCTTTGTCAAAATCGCCGGAGCGCACTCCGGGCGCGTGCGTCCCAATTCGACCGCCGCTGACAGCGCTTCCCTGAGGTACTGCACCACGAAACGGGAGGGAACCGCCCGCCTCCTCTCGTAGCGCTGGAACCAGGTCACGACGAGGAGTTCCCTGGCGCGCGTCAGGGCCACGTAGAGCAGTCGCGCTTCGTCGTCCTCCCGGCCCTGGTAGCGCGCGCGGTCGAAAAGACTCGGCGGCACGTACCATGGCTGCTCCCGGCCCATCAGGCTGCTCGGGAACCGGCCCTCGACGAGGGATGGGACGAAGACGACCGGGAACTCGAGGCCCTTGGCCTGGTGCACGGTCATCACCTGCACGGCCTCCCGCGCCTGAGCGCCCGTGTCCGGCGTCTCTTCCGCCGCGCGCCCCGCGAACTCCTCCAAGAACGCGCGCAGCCGGATCAGGTAGAGTTCGCCCCGCGTGGCGCCCAGCACGGTCGTCCCCGCTGTCTGCTCGCGATCGGCGGCCAGCATTGCGTCTTCTTGGGCCTCGTCGGCGCCGGCCGGCAGCAGCTCGCGGTAGAGCGCTTCGGGAGCCGCTCGCCGGGCCGCGTGGTCGAACTGGGTGAGGAGTTCGGAGAGGCGGCCCAAGCCCATCTCCCGGGTCGCGGCCTCGTCGTCGGTTCCAGGAAGCCCGAGCGTCACGAGCATCTCGTTGAAGAGCGCGATGCTGTCGGCCACACCCTCTTCGCGGACGCGTTCGCCGATCCGGTCGAGCGCGCGGAGGGCGCGTTCCGCCTGCTGCTCGCCCATCCCCGTGACGCCACGAATCTCGTCCAGCAGAAGCTCGCGGGTCACCACCTCCGGCGTGAACTCGGGGTTGGGATACCACGTGCCGCCCGCCCAGTGCACGAAGAGCCGGGCGGCTAGCGCCATCTCCGGTCGGGCCAGGAGCGAGGTCTTGCCCACGACGGCGACGGGAATACCCCGGGCCCGAAGCTGCTCCACCAGCGGTCGCGCGGAGGTTCGCACGGAGCGGTAGAGGACGGCGATGTCGCCTGGGGCGTGCCCCTGCGCGATGAGTTCCTCGATGCGCCCGGCGACGAAGCCTGCCTCGTCCTGGGGCGATGCCGCCACCGCCACCTCGACGGCGCCGGCCTCGGCGGGTGGCCGCGCCGCAGCCAGCACCTTCCCCAGCCGGTCGGGCACCCGGTCCACGAGCGCGCGGGCGAACTCTACGATCTCGGGCCGGCAGCGGTGGTTCTCGGCGAGATCGGCCCGCGCCGCGCCCAGGAACCGCTCGCCGAACCGCACGAAGAGCGATACGTCGCCGCCGCGCCACTGGTAGATCGCCTGGTCGTCGTCCCCCACGACGGTCACCGTGGCACCCAGGTCCGCGAGATGGCGCAGTAGCTCGTCCTGGGCCCGGTTGAAGTCCTGGTACTCGTCCACCAGCACGTGCCGGATTCGCCCGCGCAAGCGCTCACGGAGCCGGCCACCGGGCGCCAGCTCGTCCACCGCGCGGCTGATCATGAGCCGGAACGGCAGGAGCCGCATCTCTGCCAGCAGCCACTCGTAGCGCTCGAGGACTCCGGCGAACTGCGGAGCCAGCGATGGCAGCATCCCGCGGTCGAGCCGCTCATTGTGGACGACTTCGGCGCTGCGCAGGAACGCCTCTACCGCCAGGGCGATCGCCACCTTCGCGCCGGGCTCCCGCTCAAGCGCGGCGTACAGGTCCACGATCCCGAGCCGCCGCGCCACGCGGAAGAGGAGGACCCACTCCTGCTCCTCTGTGAGCCCGTCCATCATCTCGTAGATGCCGCCCATTTCCTGGAGGGCGTTCAGCGCCCAGCCGTGAGTCGTGCCGATGAACATCCCCCGCCCGGCGGGCGGCAGGTGGGCGAAGCGGCGGTCCGCTTCCGCGGCGCGGGCTTCGATGCGCGCCTTGAGTTCCGCCGCGGCCTTCTCGGTGAATGTGAACGCGATGATCCCGCTCGGGTCGGCGCCCTCGGCGAGCAACCGCGCCGCGCGGCGGGCGAGCACCTCCGTCTTGCCGGAGCCGGCGCAGGCTAGGATCTGGAGCCGCGGCGCGGGATCGTCTACGGCAGCCCGCTGGACCGGTGTCAGTTCGCGGGCGGCAGACATCAGCTCAGGGCGGCGGCGTCGAGTCGAAACCGAGCGACCAGCTCGTCGAACTCCGCTGCGGCTTCTTCCTGGTCGGCCGTGGGGAGCGTCCGGGCCTCCTGGATTTCCCTCGCTCGGTCCACCCACTGGCGGATGAGGGCGGCCGGCACGCGGCGCGGGTCCGCCACCGCAACCGGATCCGCCCTGGCGAGGTCCGCCAGACCCCGGATGCCGCGCTCGTAGAGGTAGCGGGCCCGCGCCCGGCCGAGCTGCGGCAGCCCCAACGCGAGGAGGGGAACCACCTCGGGCGCGACGCCGTACCGCACGGCGCCGGCTGCCTCGCGGGCCGCCGTGGCGACCTCCAGTTTGCCTAGCGCGCTCGCGGCCTTCTCGTACAGCACGCACACTCGCGAGAGGTCCTCGAGTCCTCTCTCGAAGTCGCCCCGGTACTTGGTCGGGAACCGGATCTTCTTCTCGTCCACCTCGCCGAGCCACTGTTCCATTGCACGGAACCAGCGCTCGCGCTCGCGGTCCTCCGCCAGGAAGTCCTCCACCGCCCAGCGGGCGACCGCGCGGTAATTCGCGATGGCGGCCGCGGCGATTCGTTTGGTGGCTTGGTGCACGAGCAGCAGGTCGAAGCCCGTGGCCGCGGCCACCTCGCCGACCGGCGTCGCGCGCCAGCCGCCGGGAACCCGCTCGATGAGCCCCCACGAGTCGAGCAGTCGGAGCGCCTGGGCGAGACGGGTCCCCAGATCGAGCGATCGGCCGAAGATCTGGGCGCAGTTGTAGATGGTGCGGTCGCGCACCTCCGGTTCGATTCCCTGGCCGAACAGGAGTTCGTGGATGGCGAAGGCTCTGTGCTTGCACACCTCCTGGGGCCTGAAACGGCTCGCTTCACAGGTGCAGGTGAGGCCACGCAGTCCGATCGTGATCTCGTAGTCGTTCGCCTTTCCCTTCTTGGCAGACCGGACCACGACATGAACGCCATCGGGCGAGAGCCGCTGGCTTCTGAGCCGCATCTTCCGGCCCGGCTCGATCGCCTTCTTGTAGGCGGGCAGGTCCTCCATCATGTCCTCCTCGAACGGCCGGTCGAACTCGATCGGGCCGGGTTCGAGGTGGAAGGCGAAGGTCCTCTCGAAGGCTCCGACCACGTCCTTCCTGGTGGCCTCGCCGCGCTCGACGATCGTGGCCAGCACGAACCTCATGATGGCGTCGAAGCTCTCCGGGAGGCGGCTCTTCACCGGCTCGCCCGTCCCCCGTTCGATGGCCTTGATGAGCCGGTCCACGGGATAGTTCTTGCCCGCCTCCTTCTCGATGAGCGCGATCCCCCGGCCCCGCGCCACCTGGTACGGGCGTGCGGCCCGGCCCAGCATGTTCAGCACCTCGCCCCCGGGGAGGAGAACCTGGCGGCCGAACCCGCGCACCCGGTCGAACCGGAACACATCGCGCACCACTGCAATTCCTGCGGGGAGGTTGACGCCGGCTGCGAGGGTAGGCGTCGCGGTCAGGATTCGCAGGTGGCGTTCGCGGTAGGCGTCCTCGACCTGACGGCGCACCGGTTTCGGCAGCCCTGCGTGGTGGTACGCGACGCCGCGCGGCAGGACCTCGGCGAGCGATTCCGCAGTGGGGTCTTCATGGACGACCTCGTTGGCGATCCGCTTCAGGTGGTCACGATCGGTTCGCGAGAGGCATTCCGCCACGAGGTCCGCTACCTGCCGGGCCGTCTTCTCCGAAGCAGGCCGGGACTGACAAAACACGATGGCCTGCTCGCCCTCGGCGCACGGCTCGAGCACCTTGAGAAGTTCCTCGTCCACGTCGTCCGCCCACCGGTGCTCGAGCGACAGCGGCACCGGACGGTCGGCAGCCGTTCCCTGCAGGAAGGGGACCCCGAGCCAGCTCGCTAGCTCCTCGCCGTTTTCGACCACTGCCGAGAGGGCGCAGAGCCCGCGGGTGCGGCCGGAGGCGAGGAGCCGAGCGAAGAGCCCTTCGACTACCGGCCCGCGGTCGTCGTCGGCGAGCAGGTGCACCTCGTCGGCCACGACGATGCCGGGCCGGAAGCCCGAGCGGGCAAGGAGCCCGGCGAAGCTTTCGTAGGTGGCCACGACCAGGTCGGCGGCCTCCGGGGCCACCGGATCGCGGTGATCGCCGGTCACGATCCGGAGGCGCGCCCCCGTGCCCTGGAAGAGGTCGAGAAGCGTGTCGTAGATCTCGGCGGCGAGTGCCCGGAACGGGACGAGGTACGCGTGCGTGCCGGGCTCGCCGCGGGCGATAGCGCGCCGCAACACCTCTCGTCCGATGTGCGACTTTCCCGTGGCGGTGGGAGCCACGATGAGGGCGTTGCCGTCGTCGAGGATGCCCATCCGCTCGGCGCGTTGGTAGAGGGGGAAGGTGAGATTGGCCTGCATACGACGCCCACGGCCTGGAATCAACTCTTAAAACTCGATGCTGGCGGTCCCGCCGGACTGGCGCCCACCCTTCTCGGAGATCCGACCGATAGACTTCCCGCACTTGGGACAGGGCCTTACGCCGCGATGAACGCGTGACCCGCTAACGAGGTAGACCTTGCCACAGTGAGG
>JBBIHW010000128.1:0-3067 GCA_037446795.1 Acidobacteriota bacterium | reverse complement strand
AACGCGGCGTTGTTTCCCTGCCAGTCCTCATCATCCCCGAGGTTGTTGCGATCAAGAGTGCGGATCGGCATGTCTTCTCTCCTCGCGAACGCTGCCTGAGCCTATGGGAGCCCGTTGCCAGCTATCACGATGCCGTTCGGCATCACTCAGGGCAAGACCGGCACCGCACGCCACTGCCTGAACGCCTCAGGAATCCTCGGGATCAGGTTTCGCCCTCCGGTAGGGTGGGTCTGTGTCCTCAGCCGCCTTACGGGGAGCCGTCTCGCCAGTGGCATAGACAAACGGCTGCGCCGGCCTTCCAGGCTCTGCAGCGAGTAAGCGCTCGGCCAAGCTGCTGAACGTCGCAACGCCATCCTCCAGTGCCTGCTCGAACTGCCTCTGCTGGACGAAGAGGTACCTCCACAACCCGTACTGCGTGGCACTGAGTTTCTGGCACCACAGGGTAGCGGCCTCGCTCTTCAGTGCGGTGTTCGGCCGCACCTCGCCCTTGGTCTCGGCCAGCCACATCACTTCGCGCCCTTCCCGGTCACGCACGGCGATGATGAAGTCCGGGTAGTACTGTCGTGGACGGTTGCTCTCGTAGTACGTCACGGAGAAGCCGAGCCGCTCGTTTTTCAAGTAGCGCAGAACGTCGCTAGCGCCATCGAGAAAGTCCGCGAACCGCTTCTCCAACGCCGTGTGGCAGGGGACCTTGTTTGTGTGACAGTGCTTGCCGTCGGCGAGAATCCCGGTCCACTGGAAACGCTGCAGGTTCGCGGAGTCCAGCCATTCGGGGTTGCCGAGGATGGGCACGGCCTCCACTCCCGCGGCTCCCGCGCTCCGGATAGACGTCTCGAGCGCGTCGAGGGCTTGCCGCCGCCAGTAGTAGATTCCCACATCGCGCGGGTCGCTGTGGAAACCGTCGGCGGCCATCGCCACCACACGCGATTCCAGATACCGGCGCGAGACGTCCAACAGCTCTTCGAAAGTCGGGCCGATACCGAGATCGCCGGCGGAGCCGGGGTTCATCGATTGGTGCAGCTCCTCGGCCATGAGAAACGCTGTCCGGAGCACCGGCCACTCCCGCCGGAACTCATCCAGCGTCATGACTGCCTCGGGCGCGCCGCCCACAACTGGCCTGACGTGCACGTCGGGCGGCGTCTCTCTCGGGTTGATCCGGATCGCTGGCAGGTCCTGCACCCGGATCACATCGGCCAGAGGCTTGGTGACGCCAACCGCCCACGATCGCACGTTGGGCACTCGGATTTGAAACCTCGCCTTTTTCCGGTCGGGTTCGATCCAGACCGGCTTCTGGCCCCACTCGCCGGCCTTCGGTCGCTTGCGCCTCTCGACGGGAAAGCCTACGAAGGGGATGCCGAAGGCGTCCACCGTCTCCTCGCTTCCCTCCGGGCGCTCCTCGAGGGGTTGGTTCAGGACGTCGTAGTTCGTGCGCCTCAGCCCCCGGCCGATGATTTGCTCGGTGAGGAGTGGCGATCCGAACGCCCGGAGCCCCAGGATGTGAGTGACGCTCTTCACGTCCCACCCCTCGGACAGCATGTTCACGCTCACGATGCAGCGCACGTGTTCGCCCACCTTTCCCTTTGTGCCGACGGTGTTCACCATCTCGCGCAGGATGGCCTCGTTACCCTTGTCGGCGTCGAAGACCCTCGAGTCCACCTGGATCGTCACCCAGCGGGTTCGGTCCTCGTCGTCCGGGTTGCGGAGCAACTCGTAGTCGTGCGTGAGGTGCTCGAAGAGCCAAGCTGCCCGCTGGGCGCTGTCGGCCACGCACAGGAGCACCGGCGCCGGCCCGCGCGCGAACTCGAGCGTGCTTTCCCACTCCTCGTAGTCTTTCTTCCAGGACGAGTAGATGCTCGCAACCGCGCCCTTGCAGGCGCGCAGGTATTCTTCTTTCGTCTTCGCGCCTTTCACCAGGTCCCAGAGGTCAAGATAGACGCGCCCGTGTTCGTCCGGGTCCGGCAGCCGCACCACCTTGACCAGTCCGGACTCGAAGGCGTCGTAGACCGAGAAGTCCGAGACCAGCCACTCGAAGAGCGTTCCCTCGGGCCTGGGAGATCCGGAGCCGTACCAGGGCGTTGCCGAGAGGTCCACCACTAGGCTCACCCGAGCAGTGTTGCTTATGCGCTCCAGGATCTTGCTCCACTTGATGTAGTCGGGATCCTCCCCCTTTTTTGTGCGCTTCTCGCCATAGACGTGGTGCGCCTCGTCGTTGATCACGACAAGGTCGCGCCAGCCGCCGAGCAGCCGGCGGATCGGCGCGTTCGGGTCCTGGCGAGCGCGGCGCCGCATCGCGCGCAGCACCGCCTGCGGAACGAACCGGCCTTCCTCGAGGGGCACCTCGCCCTCGCTGATCCAGTCCTCGCGCTTCGCCTCGAGCGGGATACCCTGCCAGTTGCGCACGAGGACGTTCGGGTGGAACTCCTCCCGGTACTCGGGCGGGACCATCTCGAAGGCGTCGTACAGGTTGTGCTCGCCGGCCGGGTCGAGCCCGTCGCCGCGCGGGTGGCCGCTCACCCGGTCGCGCACCGTGAGGTTAGGCACCAGGATCAGGAAGTTCGACGAGAGAGATGAACCGCTGACTTTGCGCTTATGGAGCGTCGCCCAGGTGATGAGCAAGGCCATCACCACCGTCTTGCCGGTACCGGTGGCGAGCTTCAGGGCGTAGCGAAGAAGATCGCCAGTCTCTGGCATCCTGTAGCGGTTCTTCACCTCGTAGAGGTAGACGACGGTCTCCACCGCCTCCTGCTGGCAGAAGAAAAAGCGCTTCCCGATCGCCTTACGTTCCTCGTCGCGCTCGAACCACCACTCGAGGAGTCGCCTCGTCACGATAGCCGTGCCGGGGTAGCCTGCCTCGCGCCAGGCGCGCACCTCGTCGCGGAGTTGGTTGACGAACTCGTTTTTCTCGGTGGCACCCGCAGCGGCGAGGTCGTCGAAGAGACCTGCCTCCTTACCAACGATGCCAGCGATGCCGCCTTTCACGTCCTTCGCCGAGGCGAGGAAGCGCATCGAGGGACGGCGCCCGGCGACGAGCTTCGACTTCCCTCCCGCCAAGAGCTGGTAGTGCTTG
>JBBIHW010000127.1:0-8562 GCA_037446795.1 Acidobacteriota bacterium | reverse complement strand
TCGCCGATGGTCTTGATGTTGGCGTTCTTGAGGCAGTTGTAGGACCGGACGGACAGCTCCAGCTCCTCCACCGAGCGGCCGAGCACTTCCATGAGCCTCTCGTCCTCCGAGGTCTCGAACTCCGAGTCCGGCTCCGCAGGCTCCTCGAACTGGACGAAGATCGCCATGTGGTCCTTGAGGAGCTTCGCGGCGAGGCCGATCGCTTCCTGCGGAGTGACGGCGCCGTTGGTCCACACCTCGAGCACCAGCTTGTCGTAATCGGTCCTCTGGCCCACCCGGGCCTCCTCGACGATGAAGTTGACCTTGCGGACCGGCGAGTGGGCCGAGTCCACCGGGATGTAGCCGATGCCCAGGTCCTCGTCGAAGTTGCGGTCGGCGCTCACGTATCCCCGCGCCCGCTTCAGGCGCATCTCCATGGACAGACGCCCTTCCTCGGAAAGCGTCGCGATGTGAACGTTCGGGTCGAGCACTTCCACCGTCGCCGGCACCTGGAGATCGCCCGAGACCACCGTCCTCGGCCCCTCGGCCTGGAGCGTGAGGGTCTCGGGATGATCGCTGTGCTGCCGGAACGGGATCTGCTTGAGGTTCAACAGGACGTCCGTGGCGTCTTCCACGACCCCGGGGATCGAAGAGAATTCGTGGAGGACCCCCTCGATCTTGACCGCGGTGATCGCGGCACCCTCGATCGAGGAGAGGAGGATCCTCCGCAGGGCGTTGCCGATGGTCGTGCCGAATCCGTGCTCGAAGGGCTGGGCCGTGAACCGACCGAACGTGGGCGCGAGCGTGGACCGCTCCACCTCCAGCCACTTCGGCTTCTGAAATCCTTTCCAGAGCATTCCCCACCTCCGTGCCGCGAGCCGCACCCGCTGCCGCGGCTACTTGGAATAGAGCTCCACGATGAGCTGCTCCTGGACCGGGAGGTTGATGTCCTCCCTCTGGGGGAGCCGCCGCACGATCCCGCGGAAGCTGTCCGCCTCCTGCTCGAGCCAGTCCGGGACCCCCCGCCCGCGCGCGGTGTCCAGGCAGATCTTGATCGCCTCGTTCTGCCGGCTGGACTCCTTCAGGGACACCACGTCGCCCGCGTCCACGAGGGCCGACGGCACGTCCACCTTGCGGCCGTTGACGTGGATGTGCCCGTGCGCGACCAGCTGGCGCGCCATGGCGCGGGAGGACGCGAACCCGAGCTTGTAGACGACGTTGTCGAGCCGCCGCTCGAGCGTCTGCAGCAAGTTCGCCCCGGTGATCCCCCTCTGCTGGGACGCCCGGGCGAAAACGTTGCGGAACTGCCGCTCGAGAACGCCGTAGATCCGCTTCACCTTCTGCTTCTCCCGGAGCTGCAGGCCGTAGCCCTGGACCTTGGTCCTCCGGCGGCCGTGCTGGCCGGGGGCGTAGCCGCGCCGTTCGAACGCGCACTTGTCCTTGAAGCAGCGCTCGCCCTTCAGGAACAGCTTCATGCCTTCCCTGCGACAGAGCCTGCAAACCGGTCCGGTCTCCCTGGCCACCTCGCCTCCTCCCGTCCCGCCTCAGACGCGGCGCCGCTTCGGGGGGCGGCAGCCGTTGTGGGGGATCGGCGTGACGTCCTTGATGGACTTGACCTCGAGCCCCGAGGCCTGCAGGGCGCGGATGGAGGACTCGCGACCCGCTCCCGGCCCCTTCACGCGGACGTCCAGCGTCCGCACGCCGTGCTCCTTCGCCTGGTTGCCCGCCGCCTGGGCCGCCACCTGTGCCGCGAACGGGGTTCCCTTGCGCGACCCCTTGAACCCCTGCGTCCCCGCCGATGCCCAGCAGAGCACGTTCCCCTTCGGGTCCGTGATGGTCACGATCGTGTTGTTGAACGAAGCGTGGACGTGAGCCACCGCGTGGGGCACGCTCCTCTTCTCTTTTTTCTTCGCCGCACCTGTCGCCATCGTTCTCCCTCGACGTCCGTCATCCCTTCTTGCCGACGGGGGCCTTCTTCTTTCCGGCCACCGGGCGCCGCGGCCCCCGGCGGGTGCGCGCGTTGGTGTGGGTCCGCTGGCCGCGGACGGGCAGGTTGCGCCGGTGCCGCAGGCCACGGTACGAGCCGATCTCGATCAGGCGGCGGATGTCCAGGGCCACGCTCTTCCGGAGGTCCCCCTCGACCCGACCCTCCTGCTGGATGATCCGGTTGATCCTCAGGACCTCGTCCTCGGCCAGGTCCTTCACCTTGGTGGCCGGCTCCACGTGGGCCCTGGCCAGGATGCTCTGCGCCCTCGAGCGGCCGATCCCGTAGATGTACGTGAGACCGATCTCCACCCGCTTGCTCGGGGGGAGATCCACGCCCGCGATTCTCGCCACCTCTTACGCCTCCACGCCGTGCGCCGGTTCCGGCCGGGTCAGCCCTGGCGCTGCTTGTGCTTGGGGTTCTCGCAGATGACCCGCACCACGCCCTTGCGCTTCACGACCTTGCACTTGGGGCAGACCCGCTTCACCGAGGCTCTCACCTTCATCGCCGCCCTCCATTCCGCCGGGGCCGCCTCACTTGTACCGGTAAACGATCCGGCCGCGGGTCAGGTCGTACGGCGACAGCTCGACGAGGACCCGGTCCCCCGGCAGGATGCGGATGAAGTGCTTTCGCATCTTTCCGGAGATGTGCGCCAGGACGCGGTGCTTGTTGTCCAGCTCCACGCGGAACATCGCGTTCGGCAGGGGCTCGATGACCGTCGCCTCCACCTGGATCGCCTCCTCCTTGGGCACCGCAGGCCCCTCAACCCCGCCGGGGCTCGCCCAGGGGACGCGGCCCGTTCTCGGTGATGGCCACGGAGACCTCGAAGTGCGCCGAGAGGCTCCCGTCCCGGGTCCGCGCCGTCCAGCCGTCCCTCGAGGACAGGACGACCTCGGCCCCCCCGGCGTTGACCATCGGCTCGATGGCGAGCACCATCCCCGGCTCCAGGCGCGCGCCGCGGCCGGGCGGCCCGAAGTTCGGGATCTGGGGCTCCTCGTGCAGTCGGGTCCCGATGCCGTGCCCGACGAACTCCCGAACCACCGAGAACCCGTGCGCCTCCACGTGCGACTGCACGGCGTGCCCGATGTCCGACACGCGCCGGCCCGGTCGGCACTCGGACACCCCGCGTTCGAGAGCCTCGCGCGTGACCTGGAGCAGCCGCTGCGCCACCGGGCCGACGCGGCCCACCGGGAAGGTCTCCGCGGCGTCCCCGTAGTATCCCCTGTAGAGGACGCCCAGGTCCACCGAGAGGATGTCGCCTTCCCGCAGGACCACGTCGGTGGAAGGAACGCCATGGACGACCTCGTCGTTGACCGAGGCGCACACCGTGGCCGGGAAATCCCGTCCATCGCCCCGGTGCGGGTAGCCCTTGAAGGCCGGAATGCCCCCCGCCGCGCGAATCTGCTCCTCGGCGAACCGGTCCACCTCGAGGGTGGTCATGCCGGGACGGATCCGCTTCCTCAGCTCCGCCAGGATCGCCCGGATGATGCGGTTCGCCTCGTCCATGATCTCGATCTCGGCCGGGGACTTCAGCACCGTCCGGCTCACGCGACGCCGAGCCCCTCTCGGATCCTGCGGAACACCTCCTCCGCAGTGCCGCTTCCGTCCACCTCCAGAAGGAGTCCGCGCTCCCGGTACGCCCGCGCCACCGGGAGCGTCTCTCGCTCGTAGACGTTCAGCCGCTCCCGGACCACCTCCTCGCGGTCGTCCGCCCTCTGGACGAGGGTGGCGCCGCAGGCGTCGCAGACGCCCTCGGTGCTCGGCGGCCGGGACTCGACATGGAACAGCGCCCCGCACGAGGGGCACACCCTGCGCCCGGACAGCCTCCGCACGATCTCCGCCTCGGGAGCCACGATCAGGAGCACCCGGTCGAGTCCGAGGCCGAGACGGGCGAGAACGCCGTCGAGGGCCGCCACCTGCTGCACCGTCCTCGGAAAGCCGTCCAGCACGAACCCACCTCTGGCGTCGGGCCGCCCCAGCCTTTCGCCGATCAGCTCGCCCATGAGGTCGTCGGGCACGAGGCGTCCGGACTCGACATAGGGTCGGGCGCGGCGTCCGAGGGGAGCCTCCTCCCGGACCGCGAGCCGGAGGATGTCCCCGGTGGACACGTGCAAGAGCCCGATCCGCTCGCTCAGGCTCTTCGCCTGGGTCCCCTTGCCCACCCCCGGCGGACCCATGAGGACGATCCTCACGGGCGCAAACCCGCCACTATAGCAAAGCGCCAGGGTCCTGTCGCGGTCCCCGGCCGGCGCCCTGCGGCATCCGCTGGTTCGAGCGACACGGGCTAGCCCCTCCGGCCGCGGATCCGCGCGCCCTTCATGAAGCCCTCGTAGTGGCGCATGATCAGCTGGGCTTCGACCTGCTGGACCGTGTCCATGGCCACGCCCACCACGATCAGCAGCGAGGTTCCTCCGAAGTAGAACTTCAGGTTGAGCCCCTCGGTGAGGATCCTCGGCAGGAACTGCTCGAAGGTGGGACCGATCCAGGGGAGCATGCCCACCCGCATCCCGCTGATCAGGAAGATCGGCAGGAGGCTCACGGCCGCGAGGTAGACGGAGCCCCCGAAGGTCAGCCGGGTCAGGATCCGGTCAATGTACTCCGCGGTCTTCCGCCCCGGCCGGATGCCCGGAATGAAGCCTCCGTACTTCTTCATGTTGTCCGCCTGATCCATCGGGTTGAAGATGATGGACACGTAGAAGAAGCAGAAGAACACGATCAGCACCGCGTACAGGAGCATGTAGAGAGGCGCCGAGTAGTCCAGCTGCCTGAGGAGCTCCTGGATCCACTCGATGTTCTGGAGGAAGTTCACCTGGCCGATGGTCTGAGGGATGGCGAGCATCGAGGACGCGAAGATGACCGGGATCACGCCGCCCGTGTTCACGCGGAGCGGGAGGTAGGTGGAGGCGCCGCCGTACACCCGGCGGCCCACCACCCTGCGGGCGTACTGGATGGGGATCTTCCGCTGCGCCCGCTCCACGAACACGATGGCCGCCACCACCGCCACCATCATGGCGAGCAGGACCAGCAGGGCGAGGGGAGAAAGCTGGCCCGTCCTCAGATCCTGCCACGTGCTCACCACCGCGTTCGGCAGGCCCACGACGATCCCGGCGTAGATGATCAGCGAGATGCCGTTGCCGATCCCGCGGTCGGAGATCTGCTCGCCGAGCCACATGATGAACGCCGTCCCGGTCGTCAGGGTCAGGACCGTCATGAGGCGGAAACCGAACCCCGGACTGAGCACCACCTGCCCGACGCCCGCCGCGTTCATGCCCTCGAGCCAGAGAGCGAGACCGAACGACTGGATCGCGCTGAGGAGGACGGTCCCGTAGCGGGTCCACTGGGTGATCTTCCGGCGGCCCGCCTCCCCCTCCTTGCTGATCTTCTCGAGGTAGGGCCAGACGACGGTCAGCAGCTGCAGGACGATGGAGGCGGTGATGTACGGCATGATGCCGAGCGCGAAGATGGTGAAGCGGCGGAAGTTCCCGCCGGCGAACAGGTCGAGGTAGCCGAGCAGGGTTCCCGCCTGCTGCTCGAAAAGGCGCCAGAGCGCCTCGTTGTCCACCCCGGGCGTCGGAATGTGGCCACCGACCCGGTAGACCGCGAGCAGGCCGAGCGTGTAGAGGATCCGCTTCCTCAGCTCGGGAACGTTCCAGATGTTCTTGACGCTCTGGATCATCGGAACCCTTGCGCGCTCCCCCCGCCGGAACTCAACCGGGGTTTCTCATGAACGACCGCGGCGAGACCGGGGAGCTCGACCCCGGGTTCGCCGAGGCCGCGCCGGGATCGCGCACCCTCGTTCCGGCGAAAGCCGGAATCCAGGGCCAGATCCGCGGTCGCAGCGAGCTGCTTCACGAACCATCCCGGTCGAGGGACTCGGCCCGCCCTCCCGCGGACTCGATCTTCTTCGCTGCGGACCGGGTGAACCTGTGGGCACGGACGGTGAGGGCGACCCGCAGCTCCCCCCCGCCCAGGATCTTCACCGGCGAGCGACCCTTGCGCAGAAGGCCGGAGCCTTCCAGAACCTCGGGGGTCACCTCGCTTCCCGGCGCGAAGTCGTTCAAGCGCTCCACGTTGACCGTCCGGTACTCCGTCGCGAACGGGTTGTGGAAGCCACGCTTGGGAACGCGCCGGTAGAGGGGCATCTGCCCTCCCTCGAAGCCGCGGCGGTGTGCGTAGCCCGACCGGGACTTCTGGCCCTTCTCGCCCCTTCCCGCAGTCTTGCCGTGGCCGGAGCCCGGTCCCCGCCCCACACGCTTTCGAGCCTTCCGGGAGCCGGGCGCCGGCTTCAGCGCGTGCTCTCCGATCATCCTTCTTTCTCCCCAGCCTCCTCGATGCGGACCAGGTGCGGGAGGGAAGCCACCATGGCGCGCACCTCGGGGCGGTCCGGCAGGGTGCGCACCCTCCAGCGCCGGCCCAGACCGAGCGCCCGAAGCGTCTCCTTCTGGCGGCGGTCGAACCCGATGCCGCTCCGGATCTGGCGCACCCGGATGCGACCCGTCTCCTCTTTTTTCCTCGGCGCGCTCACGAGGCGATCTCCTGCTGGATGTCCTCCACGGCCTTCTCCCGCAGGCGGGCCACCGACTCCGGGCTCTTCAGCCGCCGGAGGCCCTCGAAGGTCGCCCGGACGACGTTGTACGGGTTGTTCGTCCCGAGGCACTTGGTCAGGATGTCCTGGACCCCGGCCGACTCCAGCACGGCGCGCACGGGCCCGCCCGCAATCACGCCCGTGCCCGGAGCGGCGGGCTTCAGGAGCACCATCCCGGCCCCGAACTTCCCGACGACCGCGTGCGGGATCGTCGTCCCCTTGAGGGGCACCCGGACGACATTCTTCTTGGCGTGCTCGACACCCTTGGCGATCGCCGCCGGGACCTCGCGTGCCTTGCCCGCGGCGAAGCCCACCCAGCCGTTGCCGTCGCCCACGACCACGAGGGCGGAGAACGAGAAGTTCTTGCCCCCCTTCACCACCTTGGTGACCCGGTTGATGTGGACCACGCGGTCCTTGAGCTCGCCCACGGGATGCCGTTCACCTGCGTCCACCGCGTCCTCCGGATCCGGGCCCGCTGGCCCGGGTTCAGAATCTCAGCCCTGCCTCCCGCGCCGCCTCCGCCAGGGCCTTCACGCGCCCGTGGTAGAGGTACCCGCCGCGGTCGAACACGACGGTGTCGATCCCCATCCCCTTCAGCCGCTCCGCGATGAGGGCGCCCACGGCCCGCGCCGCATCCAGGTTCCCGCCGGTGCGCAGCTTGCCCCGCAGCTCCCGGTCGAGCGTCGAGGCGCAAGCGAGCGTCCGCCCGTGCCGGTCGTCCACGGCCTGCGCGTACATGTGCTTGAGGCTCCGGAACACCGCCAGGCGCGGCCGAGCGGGCGTGCCCACCACGTGCTTGCGGACGCGGTAGTGGATGCGCCGGCGGCGGCCGCGCCGGTCAAACAGCTGGTGCATGGCTTCCCCGCAATCCGCGGCGGCCGCGGTGACGCCGCGCGCGGAAGACGTGCGATCGGATCGTCTCCGATGGATCCCGGCTCTCGCCGGGGCGAGGTCCGGGGGCGAGGTCCGGCCTTCGCCGGAACACCCGATGCCCCGTCGTCGCGGCGACGGCCGGAATCCATGGCCACGTCCCCAGTCGCGGCAGATCCTTCATGAGGCCCCCGGGCTACGCCTTGACGGCGGCCTTCCCGGCCTTGCGGCGCAGGACCTCGCCGGCGTAGCGGATCCCCTTCTGCTTGTACACGTCCGGGGGCCGCAGGGCGCGGATCCGTGCGGCGACCTGCCCGACCTTCTGGCGGTCCGTCCCGCTGACCGCGATGCGTGTCTGCCGTTCCACCGTGATGGTCACGCCGTCCGGGATCGGGAACTCGATCGGGTGCGTGTATCCCAGGTGGAACACCACGGTCCCCCCGCTCACCTGCGCGCGGTAGCCGACGCCGTGGATCTCGAGGTCCTTCTGCCATCCCTTGGTGACCCCGGTGACCGCGTTCTGGAGAAGCGCCCGGGTCAGCCCGTGCAGCGCTTTCCGCGCCTTCGTCTCGTCCTGTCGCGCCACGATCACCCGGCCATCCTCCACCCGAGCCTCGATACCCGACGGAAGCGACTGGCTGAGGGCCCCCCTGGGCCCCTCCACCGACACGAGCCCCGCCTTCACGGCGACCTTGACGCCTGGAGGAAGCGGGATGGGCTGTCTTCCGATGCGACTCATGCCGGCCTCCTGGGCGCTACCAGACGTTGCACAGGACCTCTCCCCCGACACCGAGGCGCCGGGCCTGGGAGCCGGTCATGACGCCCCGGGGTGTGGACAGGATCGTGATGCCGAGGCCGCCGAGCACCTTGGGAACCTCGCCCTTGCCGCAGTAGACGCGTCGGCCCGGGCGGCTCACCCGCTCGAGCCCCGCAATGGCGCGCTCCCCCGACGGGCCGTACTTGAGCGTGATGCGCATCCGGCGTCTGGGGCCGTCCTCGAGGAGCTGGAACGCCTGGATATACCCCTCCTGCTCGAGGATGCGCGCGATGGCGGCCTTCGCGCGCGAGGCGGGGACCTCGACGGTCCGGTGGCGCGCCATCTGGGCGTTCCGGATCCGCGTCAGGAGGTCCGAGATCGGATCGG
>JBBIHW010000126.1:2435-8624 GCA_037446795.1 Acidobacteriota bacterium | reverse complement strand
GCCCGCGGGGGGGCCGGCCAGGGGGGGCGCGGCGTTGCGATCCCGGTTTAACTTGGCGGGGGTTCCGGGCCGCTCACGGGTGTGGAATTCGGGATGTACGCTTCGGGGCTGTCCACGAGCGACCCGGCGATGTTCTACCAGCACCTCTCCACGCTCGCCTTTCGGCCCTGGTTCCGCCCCCGGTCCGTTCGCGCGTTCCAGCGGGCCTTCCTCCAGGGCTACGGCCGCCCCGAGTGGGTCGGCGATCCCCTGTTCGCGCTTTGCCGCCTGCGCTTCAAGCTCTCCCGCATGGACGCGGAGTCGGGCCGGAAGTGGCCGCAGTTCAGCGTCGCGCAACCTGTTCTACCGGCGAGCGTGGCGCCTGGAGCGGCGCGAGATCGCCGCACTCGTGTCGGAAGGGGCATGACGGACCCTCTC
This sequence comes from Acidobacteriota bacterium, assembly GCA_037446795.1. Lineage (GTDB taxonomy): Bacteria > Acidobacteriota > Polarisedimenticolia > Polarisedimenticolales > JBBIHW01 > JBBIHW01. The sequence goes on along the minus strand of JBBIHW010000126.1, from coordinate 8,207 downwards.
GAGGTGATCCGGGCGGTCGAGGGGGCCGGAGCGATTCGCGGACTGAAGATCGTGTCCGCGGTCCCGAGGCCGGCCTCGACCGTCTGGCGCGCCGTGGGCGAGGTCGCCGGCCGACCGCGGCGCCTGATCGTCAAGCGCATGGATCGCCTCCGCCCCGAGGACGAAGCCGCCGCGGGCGCGGAGGAGCGCGTGCGGAAGGAGTTCGAGACGCTGCGCTGGCTGCGCCGGGAGCTCGCCGGTTGCCCAGGTCTCGGCGTCCCGGAGCCGGTGGCCTGCCTGCCGGAAGAGCGGATCCTGGTCCTCGTCGAGGAGGAGGGCGACACGTTGCAGCAGCTAGTGCTGCGCGACGGGGGGCGGGATCCGGGCCGTGCGGAGCGGGCGTGCCGCGAGGCCGGCCGCTGGCTCGTCGCGTTCCAGGAGGCCGGCTCCGGAGGCGGCGCTCCGCTCGACCTCGACGGCTTGCTCGCCTACAACGAGTGGCGCCTCGGGCGGCTCCTGGAGCGCGGGACGATCGTCGGGAGCCTGGCCGAGGAGGTGCGCCGTCACAGCCGAGCGCTCGCCTCGCGCGTTGCGGGCGCGCGGCAGGTCCTCGTGCACGGCGACTACGGCCCGAGCAACATTCTTTTCAGGGACGGGGCCCTCGTCGTGCTCGACTTCGCCATGGTCGAGCGCGGTCCGGCGGTGCAGGACCTGACCTACTGCCACGAGCACCTCGAGCGCTTCCTGCGGCGCGCGCCGGGCAGGGGCCGCCCCCGCCGCGGGCGGATCCGCCGCCTCCAGCGCGCGCTGCTCGAGGGCTACGCCCCCGGGCTCGGGCCCGCCGATCCGCTGTTTCGCCTCGGGCAGCTCCGGCACCACCTCAACTACCTCGTGAACCTGCACGAGCCGGTGCGGGGCGCGCGGCGCCTCGCGCAGCGGGCGGAGATCTGGCTCGGGGTGCGCGGGCTGCGCCGCTGGCTCGAGGGGCGGGGCGTGTCGCCCGTGACAGCGCGCGGCTGAGAGCATGGGAGCCCTGGCCCGAGCAGGACGACTGCTGAGGCGGATGCGGAGGATGAGCCTCGCGGAGGCCGCCTTCCGCGCGCGGGCGGAAGCGTACGTCGTCCGCGAGCGGTGGCAGGCGCGGCTCGGGCGGGCTCCGGCGGCGAAGTTGCGGCAGCCGGAGCCCGTCTCGTGGCTCGCGGGCGGCGCCCGCTTCTTCTTCGATGCGGGGGAGCGGCCGCGCATGGTGGACTGGATTCGGCGCCATCGGCCGCACTGGGAGGCGTGCGCGCGGGCCGCGGCGGAGCAGCGGCTCGCCTCCGCCGTCCCGGACTGGCACCGGGACCCGGGCGGGGCCGTCGCCTGGCCGATGACCTTCTACGCGGACCTGGACATCTTCTCGGGGGACCGGGGCTACGGGGACGTGCGCGTCCTGTGGGAGCGCAACCGCCACGTGGAGCTGGTGCAGCTCGCGAAGGCCGCGTTCCTCACCGGCGATCGTCGGTACGGCGCGCGGGCGATCGCGGAGTGGCAGGACTGGCTCGCGGCCAACCCGTACGCCCGCGGCGTCCACTGGACGAGCGCCCTCGAGGTGGCGATGCGGGCCTGGTCCTGGCTGTGGGCGGTCGCGCTGCTGGAGGCCACCGAGCCGCTTTCCCCGCGCGAGCGGCGCGGGCTGCGGGCCGGGCTCTACGAGCACGGCGTCTACCTCGAACGGCACCTGTCCGTCTACTTCAGTCCGAACAACCACCTGGTCGGCGAGGCGCTCGCGCTCTTCGCGCTCGGGCTGCTGCTTTCGGACCTGCCCGGCGCGGCGCGCTGGCGCCGGCGCGGCTGGGCGATCCTCGAGCGCGAGGCTGGCCGGCAGTACCATGCCGACGGCGGCTCGGCGGAGCAGGCCACCTGGTATCACTACTTCACCCTGGGGCTGCTGGCCCAGGGCGTCCTTCTCGCCGAGCGGAACGGGATCGCCGTGGCGCCCGAGACCCGCCGCAGTCTCGTGCGCGCGTTCGAGTTCGGGATGCACCTGACGCGGCCTGACGGGCGCACGCCCATGATCGGCGACCACGACGGCGGGGTCGCGTGTCCCGCTGCCGAGCGGACCGGGTGGGACCTCCGGGCCTACCTGGCCCTGGGAGCGGCGTGGCTGGGACGGGCGGACCTGCGCTTCGTCGCCGGCGAGTACTCCGAGCTGGCGTTCTGGCTGCTCGGGACGGAGGGTTGGGCCCGGTTCGAGGCGCTCGAGCCGCGTCCTCCGGGCAGCCTCTGCGCCGTGTTCCCCGACAGCGGCTACGTGGTCGCGCGAAGCGGCTGGGACGACCGCGCCGACTTCACCTGCTTCGACTGCGGGCCGCTCGGGCAGGGCGAGTTCGAGCCGGGCCTTCCGCGCTCCGCCCACGGCCACGCCGACGCCCTGGCACTGGAGGTCTCGGTGGCCGGCCGGCCGGTTCTCGTGGATCCGGGCATCCATTCCTACAACGTGGACCCGGAGCTGCTTCGCTACTTCCGCACGACGGAGTCGCACAACACGCTGACGGTGGACCGGAGACCGCAGTCCGAGTTCGCGGGCCGGCTCCGCTGGGGGCGTGCCGCGCGCGCGTGGCTCGATCGCTTCGCGGCGGGCGAGGGCTGCGCCTACGCCGAGGGCTCCCACGACGGCTACGCGCAGGGGCCGCGGCCCGTGAGGCACCGCCGCGCCGTGCTGTACGAGCCGGGTGTGGGGTGGGTCGTTCGGGACCGGCTCGAGGGGGAGGGCGAGCACGAGATCGAGGCGCACTTCTCCTTCGCGGAGGATGTCGCGGTGGAGCTCGCCGGACCGGACCTGGTGGCGCGGGCAGGGGACGCGTCGCTCCGGATCCGCCTGATCGGTCCCGCTCCGGCCGAGCCGCGCCTGGCGTTCGGCGATCCGGGGGGGCCGCTGGGCTGGATCGGCTCCTCCTACGGCGAGCGGCGCCCGGCGTTCGCCGCTCGATACGCGGCCCGCCTGCGACTGCCGGCCACCTTGTGGCAGGTCTATCTGCCGGACGCGGCGACCGCGCCGGAGGTTCGCCTCGTGGAGGACGAGACGCTCGAGGGGATCGAGATCGGGCAGGGGCCCTGGCGCGGGCTGTTCCTCTGCGGGCGCCGGGGCCGGATCGGCCGGGGCCCCTGGGACCTCGAGACGGACGCGGAGACGCTCTGGCTCGTGGCGCGAGGCGAGGGCGTGCTGCGGGGCCTGGTGGTCGGCGGTTGCACCGTGCGGCTTGCGGGCCGCGAGATCTGGAGTTGCGAGAGGCCGGCCGAGGGGGCGCGGATCCGTGCGAGCCTGCCTCGTGCCGGAGCTGCGGGGCGCGGTCTGCCATGAGGGGTGCTGCGAAGCGGATCGCGTGGGGCGCGCTCTACGCAGCGGGCATCCACCGATGGGCCCGGCGGCGCCACCGGCGGAGCCTGATCGCGGTCACCTACCACGGTGTCCTCCCCCGCGTGCCCCGCGACTTTCTGTACCGCAACTGCGTCTCGGTGGAGGCGTTCCGCCGCCAGGTGGAGTTCCTGAGGCGTCACTACGTCCCGGTCGGGTTGCACCAGGCGGTCGCCGCCTTCGGGGGGCGGGCCCCGCTTCCGCCCTCGAGCGCGCTCGTGACCTTCGACGACGGCTTCCGCAACAACCACGATCACGCCCTGCCGGTCCTGCGCGAGCTGGGCGTGCCGGCGGCGGTCTTCGTCACGACGGGAATGCTCGACCGCCCGGCCACGCTTCCCTGGGTCGAGGAGCTTTCGGCGCGGATCCTCCGCGGGACCGGGTCCCGCCTCGTGCTGCGCGACGGCGACCTAGCCCTGGATCTCCCGCTGGAGGACGCGGAGCTGAGGGCGCGAGCCTGCGACCTGGTGCGCCGGCACCTCAAGCGGGCCGGCAGCGCCGTGCGGGAGAGGTGGATGGAGCAGGTGCGCCGGCAGTGCCCGCTGCCGGACGGGGTGTTGGAGCCCGAGCGCTTCGCGTTCCTCGACTGGGACCAGGCGCGGGCTCTCGCCCGATCGGGTGTCGCCATCGGCTCGCACACGGTGCACCACCTGTGTCTGGTCGGCCTCTCGGAGGACGAGATGACTCGCGAGGTGGAGGGCTCGAGGCGGCGCATCGAGGAGGAGATCGGCGCCCCCTGCCTCGCCTTCGCCTATCCGGACGGCGCTCCGGAGACGATCTCCGAGGCCGGCCGCCGTCGGGTGGAGCGGGCGGGCTACGCGGCGGCCTTCACGCAGATCCCCGGCCCCAACCGCGCCGGCGCGGACTGCTACCGGCTGCGCCGCTACAACGTCCCCGGCGGCGGCGCCGGGTTCCTCGCCTTCGTGGCGACTCTGTGCGGGTTGCGGGGCGGGGCGGGCGGGTGGCGGGCATGAACGCGCGCGCCGGGCTCCCGCCGCAGAAGGACCGCGTGCGCGAGCACTTCGACCGGCTCGCCGCCGACTATCGCCTTCGCAACTACGAGCAGGCCGTCGCTCGCGGCAAGTACCCGGACATCTTCGTGCGCCACCAGCGCGTCCTCGAGCTGCTGCCCGAGGCCGCGCGAGGCCGCTGCCTGGAGATCGGCGTCGGCAGCGGCGAGATGCTCCTCGAGCTCCACGCCCGAGGGCACGAGGCCTACGGAGTGGACCTGGCGGCGGAGATGGCGCGGCAGGCGGAGCGTCGCTTCATCGAGGCGACGGGGGGCCGACCGCGCCTCGCCGTGGCGGACCTGGAGCGCCTGTGCTTCCGCGACGCCTCGTTCGACCTGGTCGTCCTGGCCGGCGTGATCGAGTACCAGGCCGACCCCGAGCCCGCCCTGGCCGAGATCGCGCGCGTGCTCCGCCCCGGAGGGACGGCGATCCTCTCCGTGCGCAACCTGGTCTGCCTCGGCCGTCCGCTCGTCGCCGCGCGCGACCTGGCGGCTGCCTCTGCGCTGGCGGGCCCGGCCGTGGCCGCCCTGATGCGGGCGTGGCGCGCGCTCGTCCGCCGTCGTGCCGCGGAAGACCCCGTGGCGGCGCGGCGGGAGGTGCCGTGGCGGTTCCGTCGGCGGCTGAGGGCCCACGGCCTCCAGCCGGTCCTCCAGGCCTTCTACCACTTCGCCGTGCTTCCGGAGCCCCTGCAGCGGCGCGCACCGCGCCTGGCGGTCTCGCTCGGGCTGCGTCTCGAGTCGCTCTCGCGCACTCCGCTCGGCTACCTGGGGCGGGGCTGCATCTTCGTCGCGCGGAAGGCGGACGCCGCGCCGGTTCCCGGGAGGCGCCCTTGAGCGGAGAGGCGCCCGTGCCCGCCGTGGTGCTCGGCCTGGGGATCACCGGCCTGGGGGTGGTGCGCTCGCTCGCGCGCCACCGGGTCCCCGTGATCGGCCTCGACACGACCCCGCGCCGCGCGGGCGCCTACACGCGCCTGTGCCGGAAGGTCCTCGTGAACTCGGCGCGGCCCGACGCCGTGTGGGAGGCGCTGCTCGCCCTCGGCCGCGACGACGAGTCGCAGCGGCCGGTCCTGTTCTTGACGCGGGACACCGACGTGCTCGAGGCCTCGGCCCGGCGCCGAACGCTCGCCGCGCGCTTCCGTTTCCTGCTGCCGGACCCCGGAACGGTGGACCTGCTCATGGACAAGGTGAAGTTCGCCGGTTTCGCTCGCGAGCACGGGCTGCCGATCCCCGTGACGCACCGCGTGCGCGACGGGCGCGGATGGGAGCGCGCGCTCGACGAGGGCCCGTTCCCCTGCGTCGTGAAGCCCAAGTACCGGAGCGAGGCGTGGATCCGGGCGGGGTTGCGCAAAGCGTTCATCGCGGACAGCTCGAGCGAGTTGCGGGCGCT
>JBBIHW010000126.1:0-2413 GCA_037446795.1 Acidobacteriota bacterium | reverse complement strand
GGGACTACGTGATCCAGGAGTGGATCCCCGGAGCGGACCGCGACGTGCACTTCTGGCTCGCCTACTACGACCGCGAGGGGCAGGCCGTGGCGGGCTTCGCGGGGCGCAAGCTCCGCCAGTGGCCTCCGCTCGTCGGCTCGACCAGTGTCGCGGAGCCCTCGGACGTCGCCGGGGTCGAGGCCGAGGCGCGCCGCGTGCTCGACCGGTTCGGCTTGCGCGGCCTGGGCTCCGTCGAGTTCAAGCAGGACGCCCGCGACGGCGCCCTCAAGATCATGGAGGCGACGGTCGGGCGCCCGAACCTCCAGTCGGAGGTGGCCGCCGTGAACGGCGTCAACCTCGCGTACATCGCCTACAGGAACCTGATCGGCCTCCCGCCGCCTCCCGCGCGCGCCGAGCGCCGGCCCGTGCGGTGGATCTTCCTCGACAACGACCTGAGCTCGGCGCTCCACTACTGGCGCCGCGGGGAGCTGACGGTGGGGCAGTTCGTGGCGTCCTACCGGCGGCCGCGTTACTTTGCGGATCTCTCCGCGCGGGACCCGGGCCCGTTCCTGGCGATCGCGTCGCGCATCGGGCGAAACGCGCTGCGGCGGGTGGCCGGCCGCGGGCCCCACCCCGCGTCCGAGGCCGAGAGTGTCTGATCGGGGAGCGGGACCGGCCCCGCACTGCCGCGGCGTCCTCGAGATCACGTCGTATCCGCCGCCGCGGGCGGGATGGGGGGTGCGGGTCTCCTTCGTGCGCCGCGAGCTCGAGCGCCGGGGCGTGGACTGCCAGGTCCTGAACATCGGCAAGAGCCGCAGGGTGCGCAGCCCCGACTACGTGGACGTCCAGGGGGGCCTCGACTTCCTGCGCAAGGTGCGCGGCTACGCGCGGCGGGGCTACCTGGTCCACACCCACATCAACGGCGACGGCAACAAGGGGTGGGCGCTCGCCCTCGCCGCCGCGGCCATCGCGTGGCGGTGCGGCTGCCCGCGCGTGCTCACCTTCCACGCGGGGCCGCGCCAGCGCATGTTCCCGCGCGAGCGGAGCCGCCTGGCGGTGCCGTACTTCAAGCTCGTTTTCCGGCTCGCGCAGCGCATCGTGTGCAACAGCGGCGAGGTCGCGGACGCGATCGCGACCTACGGCGTCCCCCGGGAGAAGGTGCGGGCCATTCAGGCGTTCAGCCGGCAGTACCTGCACTACGAGCCGACCCCGCTGCCGGCCGAGCTCGAGCGCTTCCTCGCGGCGAGCGAGCCGCGCCTGCTCGTCTACTTCTTCCTCCGCCCCGAGTTCCACATCGAGTCCTTCCTCGACGCCGTGAGCACGCTGGCGGGCGAGCAGGAGCGCCTCGGCGTCGTGGCTGCGGGCCTCGACGCCGGCTCGGAGCGGTTCCGCCGGATGCTCGCGTCCCGCGGGCTCGGCCCGCGGGTCTACCCGGCCGGCGACCTTTCGCACGACGCCTTCATGAGCCTGCTGTCGCGCGTGCACTTCTACGTCCGCACGCCGGAGAAGGACGGCGTGTGCTCCTCGGTGCTCGAGGCGCTCGCGCTGGGCGTCCCGGTGGTGGCCAGCGAGAACGGGCGCCGGCCGGCCGGCGTGGTGCGGTTCCGGCCGGACGACGCCGGGTCGCTGGCGGACACGCTGCGCACCTGCTGGGCGCGCTACCGGGAGGTGCGGGCGGGCGTGATCCCCCCCGAGGTGCCCGACACGGTGGCGGTGGAGGCGGACCTGCTGCTGGAGATGGCGCAGGGGCCGGCCGCGGGAGTCCGGCGGGAGGGCGCCGCGTGAGGATCCTCTACCATCACCGGATCCTGGGCGACGGTGCCGAGGGCATCCACGTCGCGTCCATGATCGAAGCCTTCCGCCGCCTCGGCCACGACGTGCGTGTCCGGTCGCTCATCGAGGCCGGAGAGGCGGGCAGCGACCCCCGCACCTCGGCGCGCCGCAGGATCGGGGAGCTGCTCAAGCGCGCGCCTCGCGCCCTCTACGAGCTCGCCGAGATCGCCTACAACGCCCGGGCCTATCGCGACGCGCGTCGAGCGATCCGAGCCTTGCGCCCGCACTTCGTCTACGACCGGTACAACCTCTTCACGTTCGGGGTCGTCCTCGCCGCGCGCCGCGCGGGCGTGCCCGTGTTCCTCGAGGTGAACACCCCGTACGCCTACCAGCGGAAGGTCTACGAGAAGCTGGCGTTCGAGCGCCTGGCGGGCCGGCTGGAGCCGTGGACGTGGAAGCGCGCGACGCACGTGCTCGTGGTGTCCACCCCGCTGCGGCGCTACGTCGTGGGTACGAGCGTTCCCGAAGCCCGGGTCACGGTGCTGCCCAACGGAGCCGACCTCGAGCGGTTCCGCCCGCAGGAGCGGGCGCCCGGCGCGGGCCGCTGCGTGTTCGGCTTCGTGGGGTCCCTTCGAGCCTGGCACGGCGTGGACCTGCTCCT
>JBBIHW010000125.1:0-8633 GCA_037446795.1 Acidobacteriota bacterium | reverse complement strand
GGTCGGGGAGGACGAGGCAGGAGAAGATCTTGAGGAGCGTCGTCTTGCCCGCGCCGTTCGGGCCGAGCAAGCCGAAGATTTCCCCGGGGCGCACCTGGAGGTCCACCCCGCGCAGCGCCTTCACCCGTTCGGCCCTGGAGAAGGGTCGCGTCACGAGCTCGCGGATGGACCGCTTCTTGACGAAGGTCTTCTCGATCCGCGACGCCTCGACGGCGAACTCCAACGTGCCTCCCTCGGGAAGCGCGGCATTGTAGCGTAGGGTCGCGGCTGGATATCGAGGCCGCGCGGCACGCGCGCGCGCGGTCGCTCGCCGCGATCACCCGCGGGGCCGTCTTCTCGTCCTACGGGGCGGGTGTGGAGACCTGCTCGAACCAGCCCGGGCGCCGAAAACCGTCCGTCGGGTACCACTCGGACCGAACGATCGTCCTCGCCCAGCGCGCGGGGTTGAACTCCGTGAAGTCCTTCGGAAAGGCGGAAACCGGCCGCCACAGGGTCTCCACCAGCGGCCTCGCCCAGCGCACCGGGCTGAGCGCGGCGGCGGGCGACAGCCAGGACTCGGAGGGCTTCCAGCCGCTCTCGACGATGGACGGCCGAAACCTCGCAGCCGGCCTTCGGAACGCGGCGAGGGCTTCCGAAGGCGTCAAGGGCCGCGCGGCCTCGGGCGGCCCTGCGAGGACCTCCGGCCTCGCCGGCCGGAGTCCCGGCGAGGCGTCCCGCTCGGCCGAGTCTCGGCCGCGCAGCCGCAGCTCCTTCACGAGCTCCGCCGGAATCGGGACGACTTCGCCGGTCGCAGTCGTCAACGAGAACCGGCCCTCCACGAACTCGACCTCCGTTCCGGAAAGGGTCCGGCCGTCCACGAGGACGATCTCGGCCTCGGCGCGGGCGGGTACCGGCGCGAGCAGCACGGCCGCCAGGAGCCCCGCGACCCACAGGGACCTCTCGGTGTCCAACTCGGCCTCCCGCCTCTATCTTGCTCCTCGGCTGCCACAGGATGCTAGGCTTCGCTCGGATGCACGTTCTCGTGGCCGGTTGCGGATGGCTCGGGCGGGCCGTGGCCGCCTCGTTGCGTGCCCGCGGAGACAGGGTCACGGGTATCCTCCGGCGGGGGGCCAACCGATCGGAGCTCGAGCAGCTCGGCCTCGAGGTCCACCTGCTCGACCTCGCCGACCCGCGCTCGGCCCAGGCCATCCCCATGGACCTCGACGCCGTCGTCGCCTGCCAGGCGCCGGCCCAGGGTTCCGTGCACGCGTACCGGCAGACGTACGTGGACGCGACCGCGAACCTGATCGCGGCCTGCCTCAGCCGCGCGGTTCGCTCCTTCGTGTACACGAGCTCGACCGGGGTGTTCGGCCAGCGCGACGGGGGCGACGTGGACGAGACGAGCGCGCCGGCCCCCGATGGCGAGCACGCCTCGATCCTCGCCGAGGCGGAACGGGTCGTCCTCGGCGCCGCCGAGCGGGACCGGCTGCCCGCCCGCATCGTTCGGATTTCGGGGCTCTACGGGCCGGGGCGCGTGGCGATCATCGAACGGGTCCGCAGCGGGGCGCTCGGCCTCGGCCCCGGCGACCATGTCTGGATGAACTTCTGCCATCTGGACGACGCGGTCCAGACAATCGTCGCCGCGCTCGACCGGGGGCGGCCGGGGGCCGCCTACCACGCCACCGACTCGGAGCCCGCCCGGCGCAGGGACGTCGTCCGGTGGATCGCATCGCAGCTGGGGATCGAGCCGCCCGCCGAGGCGGCGAGCGCGCGCGACGGCGGCCGGCGTGGGGCCAACCGGCGGATCCTCGGGGAGCGGACGCGGGAGGAGCTCGGCCTTCGGCTCCTCTACCCCTCGTTCCGGGACGGTCTCGCCCCGTTTCTGGCCGGCGCCAAGGGGACTGGATTCCGGCTCTCGCCGGAATGACGATGCCCGTCGGTGCCTACCTGGAGGACGCCGCAGCGCGGGTCTCGCGGGCCGCGTACTTGTTCACGGTTCCCACGAGGGAGCGCGCTCCGGGCGGGACCGGGCGGCTCCGCTCGACGAGGATCTGCCGGGCCGTCGAACCCTCGCCGTAGATGTCCTCGATCGAGGAGGCGTCCGGCCAGACGGCCGTCCCCTCGACGGACGCGCCGAGGAACGCCCCGCGCGAGCGCGACCAGGAGAGAATCTGCGCGCGCAGCTGCGCGTCCGTGGCCGCCTTCGCGGTACGTCCCACGGGCCCCGCCGCGGCCGAGGCCTCGGCTCCGATCGTGAACCGGTCCCGCAGCAGGTGCTCCACACCGGCGGAGTTCATGATCAGGAGCACCAGATCGGCCTGCTGGCCTCCGAACTGCCAGCCGATGCTCCCGCCGCCCGCCTTGAAGATCGCCGGCGCCCCGAAGTCGCCGTCCTGGTGCCGGCACGTCACGACGCCGCGGCCCGCCTGTCCCCCGACGATGAAGGCCCCTTTCTTCAGGCCCGGAAAGATCGCGACGCACTCGGCTCTTTCGAGGAGCTCGCGGGGGATGCCCTGGTCGGGAGCCTCCATGATCTCCTCGAGGACCGTCTGGGCCCGGCCGAACAGCTTGTCGTTGCGGTCGGCTCGCGCGGCGAGCGCGGGCAGGGCAGAGGCGACCCCCCCCGCGAGCAACAACACGTGAATCGCGCGCATCGAGATCCCTCCTCTACCGATCCCATCGGCTCGTGCTGGCGCGGCAGGACTGGCGCCGGGAGCCTTCCTCGAGTCGGTTCAGCAAGCCGGGGCAGCCTCTGTGATCCAACCGAAGGCTCCCGACGCCGGCATGTACGCCTGGAGGCAAGCCGAATGCCACGGAAACCGCGCCGCTGGCGAGCCCTCCGGCCACGCGGAGTGAAGGAGCTGCCCGCCGGGCGCGGACTCCGAGCATTTTCTACACGCCCGGTCGCGGGGGTGCACCTGCCGCCCGCAGCGCCGCCTCGTAGTCGGGCTCCTGGGCGATCTCCTGGACGAGCTGGGCATGCAGCACGCGGTCCTCCTCGTCGAGGACGAGAACCGCGCGGGCCGTGATGCCAGCGAGCGGCCCTTCCGTGAGCAGGACGCCGTAGTCCTTGGCGAACGCTCGCGAGCGCATCATGGAAAGAGGCACGACGTTGCGGATCCCTTCCGCCTCGCAGAACCGCTTCTGGGCGAACGGCAGGTCGGCGGACACGACCAGGACCACGGTGTTCGGGAGCCCCGCCGCGCGCTCGTTGAAGGCGCGGGTCTGAGCGGCGCACACGGAGGTGTCGAGGCTCGGCACGATGTTGAGGATCTTCTTCTTTCCACGAAAACTCTCGAGGGTGACGTCGGCGAGCGAGGCGTCCACGAGCTTGAAGCCCGGGGCGCGGCTTCCGACCGCCGGCAGATCGCCGTTCGTGCGCATCGGGCTCCCCTTGAGCGTCACCGTCGCCATCGCGGGTCCTCCACGGCGTCGAGCATAGCACGGCCGCCCGCCGCTGGCGCCCGGAGGCCGCGACAGGGTCCCGGCTCACCCTCGAGGAGCCTCCCCGGACGTCGCACGCGTTCTAGCGAAGAGGTGACGGAGGACGGCGAGACCTGGAAGCCGATGTTCGCAGGGAGCGCGACCAAGAAGTAGGCATCCGTAGCGGAGCCCAGCGGGTCGGGGACGAGACCGCGGGGCGGCCGCGGGCGGCAGGCCGCAGCCGCCCCTCGTGGTCTCAGAAGTCAACGATCACGTTGGGATTGAAGGTGCACGTGCTGACGTCGAACCCCACGGTCTTGCTCTTTCGCCTGCCGCCCACGATCGCGGTCACCGTGACGCGGTAGGAGCCCGGCGAGAGCTGGATCGGGTTCGAGACCGCGCCGTACTCGCGGTGGTACTGGAAGCCCGTGCAGGGAGGCGCGGCGGGCACGGTCTGGAGGGTCAGGTTGCGCGCCACGTCCACCGAGTCCAGGCGATCCTTGTTGCTGTTCGAGGCGAGCCTCTGGATGGATCTTCTCCACCTCCAACAGCGGCACTCCGCCGGCCCTCACGAGGACGCGAGCCCCGGTTCGGACCCCCTCCCCGCAGAGCTGGCGCATGACGTTCGTGGTGTCGCCGGTGACCGGCTCCGATACGTAGGTGACGGTGACCTCCCCGGTCCGGTTCCGGGCGAGGAGGTGCGGAGCGAAGACCACGTCCAGGTCCCCCTCGCCGAGCACGTGGCCCGGCTCGAGGGCGGTCGGGAGCGACGGCAGGCCCGCCAGCGAGTACTCCTCGTCGTTCACGGTGATGGACACGTCGCTGACCGTGAGGTTGCACTTCCCGTTGTTGGAGATCGGGAAGGGCTCGGGCGACTCGCACGCCCCCACGCTCTGGATGACGGTGGGCGGGAACCCCTGGTCGGGCGGCACGTCAATCAAGGGGAACGGCGTGTTGGCGGTCAGCACGCGGACGACGTCCGGCTGGTCGGGATCGTCGCTCGGGATGTGGAGTTGGCAGGACTTGGAGCCGGCGGACGTCGGCGTGAAGCGCACGACCAGGTCAATGCAAAAGTCGGGGCTCACGGGGGCCGGGAAGGGGCTGCTCACGATGGCGAAGTCGCCGCACGCCGGATCGAAGAAAGGCGCGCCGACGATCAGGGTGCAGGTGCCCACGTCGCAGACCGAGAGGGTCCGCTCGGCGACCGTGTCCGCGCAGACGTCCCCGAAGTCCGTGGACCCGGTCACCTTGATGTCCGGGGCGCCGCCTTGCCCGGCCATATCGAAGTCGAGGGTGCCCTCGTCCTCGTCCGGGTCGTTGGACTCGATCCGGAGGAGGCCGACCTTGAGGCCGGGAGACACCGGAGCGAACCGCACGGTGACGTCCACGTGGGCGCCGGGCTTGACGATGAAGGGCTGGGTCGGGTTGGGAAGCACCGAGAAGTTCTCCCCTCCCGAGATCACCGAGACGCTGTGGACCAGGAGGTCCGCGCCGCCGTCGTTGAAGATCTCGACGAGGCGGTCCTCCTTCTCGCCCGGGCAGGTCCGACGACCTGGACTGCCTGCCGGCCTGTTTCGAGTTCCAGCCCGGGTCGCAGTCCCTCACGCTGCAGTCCCCGGCCGCCGGGCCCGCCTCCTTCGCGCTGGACACCCCCGGGAACGGCGACGTCAGGATGCTCTTCCGCCACTTCAACGAATGCCCGTTCAACGACGTCAGCGCCTCGGTCCAGGACCTCGTCCTCGATCCGCGACTGAAGGGAGACTCGGGGTCTGGGGTCGGCATCACCCTCTCGACCGTGGAGTTCGCCACGGGACGCCAGAGCGACGCGTGCACCGTCTCGAAGAAGAAGAAGGTGGACAACGACCACGATGGTTTCTTCTTCGGCGGAAGCACGCCCGCGGCCAGCGCGGACTGCAACGACGCCAACCCGGACATCAACCCGGGGGCGACGGAGGCGTGCAACGGGATGGACGATGACTGCGACGGCGCGGTGGACGAGGGGAACCTCTGCGCCACCATCGAGATCACCGCCCTGATCAGCACGACGGGCAGCAACGGATCGGTCAAGACCCTTCCCCTGCCCGGCACCGAAGTGCGAATCTACGACGCCTCGGCCGGGAGTGGCGCCGGCGCCTTCGGGAACAGCCCCAAGAACTACTGCGCGATTTACGGGAGCGGGACCTTCGCCGATCCGGGGTGTGTCGCCGAGACGAGCGGGCTCACCAATGCGGACGGCATGGTGACATTCGTGGTGCGCCCGGGAACCTACATCGCCATCGGGAAGCCGCCGGCGCCGCACGAAGACAACAAGATCGGAATCACCGTCGGGACGCTCGAGGCCGGCGGTTTCGTGCAGAAGAAGATGCAGCTCATCATCAACGAGGACGGGAAGGAGGTGCCGGCCCGGAACTGCGAGTAGAACTCGGCGGGGACCCTGTTCGCTCGAGGCGGTGGGGGACGACGCGGGACCGGCCCGGAAGGCTTCCTGTGGGCCGGTCTCTGACGTACCCGGCAGAAGCCTCTCGCATCTTCCCGACTTCGCCCCATTCGGGTGGTCCCCTCGATGCAAGGCTCTGACAAGAACCGACCGGCTCGTTCCAGAATCCCCGGACGCTTCCGGACCAAAGCGGACTACCCGAAAAGCCGGATTCCCGCGGGATCGGGCCCGACTCCGAAGTTTGACCTGCGCAAGGGCGCCCGCCTATACTGCGGCCAAGTCCCCGGGAGCAGAGGAAGTTGGGCGAGAGGGATTTTCTCGTCCTCACGATGGCCGACGGGAAGACCCTCCGGCGCGATCTGGATGCGCCGAAGATCGTCATCGGCCGGTCCTCCGGGAATGACCTCGTCGTGCCGGACCTGTCGGTCTCGCGCGTTCACACCGAGATCATCCGCGAGGGGGACCGTTACCTGGTCCGGGACGCCGGAAGCAAGAACGGCACTCTCCTGAACGGCCAGCCGGTCACCGTCCCCACTCCCCTCAAGAAGGGGGACCGGATCGCCCTCGGGCAGGCGGTGATCTGGTTCAGCGCCGAACCGCGCTCGCGGGTGGAGCTGACGGAGATATCCACGCCGGCCGCGGCCACCACCGTCTTCCCGGTCGAGCAGCTCATCACCGATCCGGTCAGGACCGGCGGATTCGACGTCACCCTCGAAGGCCGCGGCACCCGCCCGCTCGAGATCCTCCAGAAGGCGGGCGAGCAGCTCGTGGCCACCGACCCACTGGATGACCTGCTGAAAGCGATCATGGACTTGGTGTTCGAGGCGGTCCGGCCGGAGCGGGGGTTCCTGATGCTGCTGGATCCCCGGTCCGGGCAACTGGAGCCCAAGGTCGTGCGGCACCCCCGGGGAGGCGAGGGGCAGAAGATCGTCCTGAGCCGGCACATCGCCGACCTGGTGGTCAAGGGGAAGCAGTCGGTGCTCACGTCGGACGCCCTGACCGATCCGCGCTTCGAGCGCGGCGACAGCGTCGTGGCCCAGGGCATCCGCTCGGCGATGTGCGTGCCCCTTTGGAACAGCCGGGAGGTGATCGGCCTCGTCTACGCCGACAGCAGGCTCCAGAGCAACGCCTTCACGCCGGCCGACCTCCGGATTCTCTCGCACCTGGCCAACGTGGCCGCAGTGAGGATCGAGAACAACCGCCTCTTCGAGCGGACGTTGCAGGTGAGGGCGCTCGAGAGGGATCTCGAGCTGGCTGCGGCGATCCAGCGCAACCTGATGCCGCGTTCCTGTCCTCCCGTCCCCGGCTACGAGATCGCCGGGATCAACCTGCCGTGCCGGACGGTCGGGGGCGACACCTACGACTTCCTGCCGCGCCCCGGGAACCGGCTCTGGGTGGCCGTGGGGGACGTGTCGGGCAAGGGACTCCCCGCCGCGATGCTGATGTCCCCATTTCCAGGCGATGCTGCGGGGCCTGGTCGAGGCGGACCGGCCCCTCTCGCAGATCGCCGGCCGGCTGAACGACTACCTCTCGAAGGTGCTGGCCGCCAACCAGTTCATCTCCCTCTTCGTGGCCGAGCTGGAACCGGAGCGGGGAATCGTCCGCTACGTGAACGCCGGCCACAGTCCCCCGGTGCTGCTGACCGCCTCTGGCAGCGTGGAACGGCTCGCCGGCGGCGGTCCCGTCCTCGGAGTGCTCCCCGGCGCCAGGTACTCGAGCCACGAGACGACGCTCTCCCCCGGGGACACTCTGCTCGTGTACAGCGACGGCGCCACCGAGAGCCTCGATACCGCGGGCGAGATGTTCGGGGAGGAGCGGTTGATCTCCCAGCTCCGGCAGCTCCACTCCGCCGATGTCGAGTCGGGACTGGCCCGTCTCGAGGACGCCATCCTGGAGTTCTGCGGACCGGCTCCCCGGTACGACGACATCACCCTCCTCCTGGTCCGGCGGCGCCCGGCGTAG
Source organism: Acidobacteriota bacterium (assembly GCA_037446795.1). Classification (GTDB taxonomy): domain Bacteria; phylum Acidobacteriota; class Polarisedimenticolia; order Polarisedimenticolales; family JBBIHW01; genus JBBIHW01. Next base: position 832 of record JBBIHW010000125.1, on the reverse strand, counting down.
CGCCCGCTCCGCGTCCCGGTTCTCGCTCGACGTGATCTTTCCGCCCTTCCTGACCGTGGGAGGGCTCTCCTGCCTCGGGCTCCTGGGATCCCAGGTCGTGCACGGAGGGTGGATTCCCTGCCCGGAGTACGGGCCCGCCTGGCGGCGCTGCTTTTCCTGGCTGAATTGCGCAGGGGTTCTCCTCGAGGCGGCCGGCCCGAGAAAAGCTTCCCTTCATCGGTGACGAGGGTGCCAGGAGGCGCGGCGGACAGTCGGTGGCCACGCTGCCACCCGGCGACAACTTTCCAGTCCGTGCCTCGTATGATGGAGTGAGATTCGACGCGGAGGCGGAAATGCACCCAGGAGTCCGCGCGCTGCTTGCGACCGCGCTGGCGCTGTCCACGCTCGGGGCGGGCACGGCCCCCGCACCGACCCCGGCACCACAGGTGTCCCCTTCGGCCGCCGCAGCGATCCGCGGCGTGGTCACCGGCCCCGGTGGCCGCCCGGTGGCCAAGGCCACCGTGATGGTCGTCCCCGTCGAGCCGGCCCAGGGCGGTTCGAGACGGCCGCGGCCGGCGGCAGCCGGGGGCAAGCCGCACGTCCTCGCGACGGGCGCGGACGGCTCCTTTCTCGCGGCAGGCCTCGCCGGCCGATCGTTCGCCGTGCGCGTCGAGGCCGACGGCATGGCGCCCTTCACGGCGAAGGAGATCCCGGCCGGGGCCTCGGTCAGGGTGAGCCTCAAGCCCGGCCTCACCCTCCGCGGCCGCGTCATGGATCGCGCGTCCCGCGCGCCGATCGGAGGCGCGACCGTCGAGGCTACCGATCCCGATTCGGCTCCCTTCGGGCGGGCGGC
>JBBIHW010000124.1:0-8658 GCA_037446795.1 Acidobacteriota bacterium | reverse complement strand
CCACCCCGCGCTTCTCGCGTCCGGTGAGTACGCCCGGGGCAGGCGCCCGGTTCTCCCTGCGGTCGGAGCGGGCGAAAGGGCGGGGAGAACGGACCCGGCGCGCGGCCGGTTGGCGGGACCCCCTCCCGCGGACGCGCTATAGTCACCACCCGTCGAAGCGGGGTCCGGTCCGGCCCGCGGAGAGCCGAGAGCCCGAGGAGTCGGAGAGGAGGAGGAGTCCAGCCACAGCGGAGGTCGCCCGATGCAGCTCGGCCAGCTCGTTCTCATCGTCTACGCGGTCCTCATGCTCGCCGGGGGGATCGTAGGCTACAGGATCGCGGGCTCGACCGCCTCTCTCGCGGCCGGCGCGGGGAGCGCGGCGGCCCTGGCCGTGGCGTGGTTCCTTACGCGGACGCAACCTGCGGCCGGGTTCTGGTCGGGCGCCGCGGTCGCGGCCGCGCTCGCGGTCTTCTTCCTCTACCGGCTCGTCAAGACGGGGAAGCCGATGCCCGCGGGTGGCCTTCTCGCGCTGAGTGTGCTAGCGGTCGCCCTGCTTGTCTGGGCGGCTCTGCGCGCCGGCAAGGAATAGTCAACGCAGGCCCCTGAGTATTCTTTCAATTCCGTCCAGCCTCGAATCCCGATCCTTGAAGGGCTCCAAGGAATTGGAGACGAGCGTGCCGCCGCGCGGCCGCGGGTCTCGTGTCGAACGATTTTTCGCCGCGGATGGAAGCGCTTCATTTCACGACGCGTTCTCAGTTTGCGAGCGCTCGTGCTCGCGTGATGGCCCGTCCCTTGCTCCTCACGAGGCCGTGCCCTCACAGAGGGCAGGTGTCCCCACCGAGCGGTCCCCTAGCAGAAAGTGGGGTGTGCTCCGGGAAGGGACGCAGAAGGTCGCGGAAGCAAACCAGGATCGAGAGATCCAGAAGGAGGCAGAGAGAAGAATGAGAACGAAGAGGCTGTTCGCATTGGGCGTGCTCGCCGCGGGAGCGCTTCTCGCGGCGGTGCCGGCCCTGGCCGACGACCACGAGGCCACGGGCGAAGAGGAAAAGCGATTTCACATCCACGGCGAGGTCAGGGTGCGAGGCGAGTACACCGAGAACTTCTTCGACCTCGAGGACGACGAAACGATCTCCGAGGGCGGCGACGACGAGTTCGGTTTCTGGCCGTACCGGGTCCGGATCGCAGCCGACGGCCAGCTCGCCGAAAACGTCCGCGGCTACGTCGAGCTTCAGGGGGCCGGGTTTCTCGGAAACGAGATCCCCCAGAAGAGCGACGACTTCCCGCCCGACCAGGCCTTCGAGGTCGACGATCAGGACGATATCAATCTCTACCAGGGGTTCCTCGAGCTCCAGAAGATCGGCGGCTCGAACTTCTCGGCTCGCATCGGCCGGCAGGAGCACACGTACGGGACCGAGCTCCTGCTCGGCGACAACGACTTCTACGCGGGCGCTTCCTTCGACGGGGGCCGCGGCTGGTGGGCGACCGATCGCTACGAGGTGAACCTGCTCTACTACAAGATCTTCGAGTCCAACCAGGTCCAGGGCTGCGGCTTCTGCACGGATGGTTCCTCCGAGGACCAGAATCTTTTCGGCGCCACCCTCGACTGGAAGATCGCGGAGGATGCCGGAACATTCGGCGCCTACCTGCTTCGCTTCCAGGATCTGGAATCGAACTCCGCTTGGTGGGATGTGGGAGCCCGCTTCGCCCGGATGCCCGAGAAGGACAAGCCCTTCGACTGGAACGTCGAGCTCGTTTTCCAGAACGGCGAGGCGTTCACCGGCCTCGTCGACGTCAAAGGGTTCGCGGCCGAGGGATGGTTCGGCTATAGCTTCGGCGGGGGCGGCCGTCACCGGGTGCACGTGGGTGGCCTGATCGCCTCGGGCGACGATGGGACGGATCCCACCGACCTCGAGGACTTCATCCCGCTGTTCGAAGACAACCACGCGTACAACCGCCTCGGCGACGCGGACTTCTTCACCGTGACGAACATCACCGACTGGAACGCGGGCTACAAGTTCACCTCCGCGAACGAGAAGCACGGCTTCGCCGCGGCCTTCCACAAGTTCACGATGACCGAGGAGCTCGGGGCGAACCCGGTGAATTCCTTCTTCGGACCGAGCCCCTTCGTTCTCGGAGAGGACGATCTCGGTACCGAGGTGGACCTCAAGTACAGCTACATGTTCGCCGAGAACACGAAGCTGAGCGTGGGGGTCGCGAACCTCGCTCCGGGCGATGCCTTCGGGGCGGATCCGGACGATGTCCTGCGGGTCTACGCCCAGGCCAGGGTCCGCTTCTAGGTTCCGCTCGGCTTCGATTCTCCGATCGCGACGAAACCCCCGCGGGAGCGCCCCCGCGGGGGTTTTCGCTTTGTCGAGGTCGCTGCGAGCGCCGACGCACTCCGGGTGCTCGCTCACCCGGGGAGAGCTTGACGGACCTCGAGGCCGGAAACCCGAGCGAGCAGGTCGAAGTCCCGACAGCGAGGCCGACGCGTCGCGCCGGGCGGTACAGTTCCACCGCTTCTTCGAAGAGCTCCGCGCGCAGGGGGGACTCGACGATGGACAGCGACGTCATGGCCTCCCGTGCGGCACGGAAGGCATGCTCCTCGCGGAAGCCCTGCAGCACTTCCTGAACGACAGGAAGGCAAGTCACGGCGTCCTCGATCTCGACGAGGCTCGGGTGAGCCACGAGTTGCCGCTCGACAAAGCCTCGCCGTGGTTGGTCGGGCTCGCGGGCGGCGAATGTCTGGCGGCGAGCCTCGGCGACGAGGCCGGCACGATCGGCCTGATTCCTGTCATCATGCAGCCACCGGCGTGTCAACCAGAAGCACCGCGTGTCGGTCTCGCCGGCCGCCTGCGCGGACGATCGTCGCGCGTCGGCTCCACGCATTCCTGCGCCTCGCGCCGAGTCGCGGTCACCCGGAGCCGGTCCGCGGCCCGAGGCCGCCGGCTGCTCGAGTTCGTCCCTGATCTCGAGAAGGGGCCCACCCCGGTCGCGAAGACGTCCAGAAGATGCTCGTTCCTCGGGCTTCCGGCGGACCCCTCTCGAAAGCTTCTCAACTTTCTCCGCGACTCGGCGTCCGATCAGCCCTCTCGCCATCGCTCGGGGAGGAGGTTGTAGATCGTCGGCAAAACGAAGAGCGTCAGCACGGTCGAGGTGGCGAGCCCGCCGATCACGACGGTGGCCAGGGGGCGTTGCACCTCGGCTCCCATGCCCGTGGCGAGCGCCATCGGGACGAAGCCGAGAGAGGCCACGAGCGCCGTCATCAGGACGGGGCGCATCCGGAGGCTGCACGCGCGGCGGAGGACTTCCGCTCGAGGCAGGTCCGTCCGACGCTCCAGGTCGCGCACGTGGCTCATCAGGACGAGCCCGTTCAGCACGGCCACGCCGAACAGGGCGATGAAGCCGATGCCGGCGGAGATGGAGAAGGGCAGTCCCCGCAGCGCCAGCGCGAAGACGCCGCCCGTGGCGGCGAACGGGACATTCAGAAAGATGAGCAGCGCCGGGCCGGCCGATCCGAAGGCGAAGCAGAGCATGGCGAGGATCAGCGCCAGGACCGCCGGAACGACGACGAGGAGCCGGCGGATGGCGGCTTCGAGGTGCTCGAACTGGCCGCCCCAGCGCAGGTAGTAGCCGCTCGGAAGCCGGACCTGCTCTCGGACCCGGCGGTCCGCCTCGCGAACGAACGAGGCGACGTCCCGCCCCCGGACATTGGCCTCGACGACGATCCGGCGGCGCACGGCCTCGCGGCTGATCTGGGCGGGTCCCGTCTCGACCTCGATGTCGGCGAGCTGCCGCAGCGGCACGCTCGCCCCCGCCGGCGAGGCGACCGGCACGTTCCCCAGGGCGTCGAGCGAGGAGGTCGCCTCGTCGGAGAGGCGGACGACGAGCGGGAAGCGTCGCTCTCCCTCGAAGACCGTCCCGACCCGCTTGCCTGCGCGGGTCGCCTTCACGGTGTCGAGCACGTCCCCGACGGGGATCCCGTAGCGGGCGCAGAGGTCGCGATCCACGCGGAGACGGATCGTCGGGAGCCCCGCCGTCTGCTCGACCTTGACGTCGGCGGCACCGGGGACGTCCGCCAGTACCCTCGCGATCTCCTCGCCCGTCTGCTGCAGCGTCGCGAGGTCCTCGCCGAACACCTTCACGGCCACGTCCGAGCGCACGCCGGCGATCAGCTCGTTGAAGCGCATCTCGATGGGCTGCGTGAACGAAAGCCCCACTCCCGGCACGGCCTCGAGCAGCGCGGCCTCCATCTTCTCGATCAGCTCCTGCTTCGTCCTCGCCGAGCGCCACTCGGACCTGGGTTTGAGGATGACGAAGACGTCGGCGAGGTCCACGCCCATCGCGTCGGTGGCGAGCTCGGGGCTGCCCGCGCGGCTGACGACGGTGACGACCTCGGGGAACCGACCGAGGACGCGCTCGATCCTCCCCGTTCCCGCCACGGCCTCCGACAGCGCGACCGAGGGGAGCCGGATCGCCTGGGCCGTGAGATCGCCCTCGTCGCGCCGGGGGATGAACTCGCCTCCGAGGCGGGCGGCGAAGAGGGCTCCGGCGAGGAGGACCCCGAGCGCGGCCACCAGGACGAGCGCAGGCCGGCGGAAGCAGCGGCCGAGCAGCCAGAGGTAGGCGCGGCGAAGGTCTCCGACGAAGCGGGGCTCGTGCCGGGGCCCCTCGGCCCTCAGGAAGAGGGAGGCCAGCACCGGCATCAGCGTGAGGGTCAGGAGGAGCGACCCGGCGAGGGCGAACACCACCGTCCACGCCATGGGCCTGAACATCTTGCCCTCGATGCCTCCGAGCGTCAGGATCGGCACGTAGACCAGGATGATGATCCCGATCCCGAAGGCGATGGGGCGGGCGGCCTCGCGAGCCGCCTCGGAGGCGACCTCGCGGAGCGTCCTGCCCCTGCTGTCCGCGTCTGCGGAGCGGCGGACGACGTTCTCCACCAGGACGACGGCACCGTCCACGATGAGGCCGAAGTCAATGGCGCCGAGGCTCATGAGGTTCGCGGAGAGACGGGTCGCCACCATCCCGGTGAACGCCAGCAGCATGGAGAGCGGAATGGCGGAGGCCACGATCAGTCCCGCCCGGAAGTTACCGAGGAACGCGAAGAGGACCGCGACGACGAGCAGGCCTCCCTCGAACAGGTTGATCTCGACCGTCCGGATCACGCGTCGGACGAAGGTGGCGCGGTCGTAGTAGGGGACGATCCGGACCCCTTCGGGGAGCGCAGGCCGGATCTCCTCGACGGCGCGCCGGACGCGCGTGGCGACCTCGAGCGCGTTCTCCCCGGCGAGCATCTGCGCCATGCCGATGACGGTCTCGCCGCGACCGTCCCGCGTCGCAGCGCCGATGCGGAGCATGGAGCCCGCGCGCACGTCGGCGACGTTTCGGATCGTGACCGGCGTTCCGTCGGCCCGCGCCTTCAGGACGATCTTCCCGATGTCGTCGAGGGAGCCGGCCATTCCCTCGCCCCGGATGACGTACTGCTCGCGGTTCCGCTCGATGTAGCCGCCGCCCGCGTTCCCCGTGCCCCGCTCGACGGCCTCGAAGAGGTCCGCGAGCGACACCCGGTGGGCGATCAGCCTGGCGGGATCCACCAGGACCTCCACCTGCTTGGGGAGCCCGCCCCAGGCGTTGACCTCGGTCACCCCGGCGACCGCGCGCAGGCGCGGCGCGATGTCCCAGTCGAGGATGGACCTCCGCTCCATCGGGGACACGCCCTCGCCCTCGACCGTGAACATGAAGACCTCGCCGAGGCCGGTGGTGATCGGGCCCATCTCGGGGTTGCCGAACCCTCTCGGAATGGCCTCGCGCACCTGCGCGAGGCGCTCGGCCACGAGCTGGCGCGCGAGGTAGACGTCCACGCCGTCCTCGAAGACGACGGTCACCGCCGAGAGGCCGTAGCGCGTCACGGATCGGATCTCGGCCAGGCCAGGCAGGCCGTTCATGGCCGCCTCGATCGGGTACGTGACGAACTGCTCCATCTCGACGGGTCCGAGCGCCGGAGCGTCGGTCAGGATCTGGACCTGGACGTTGGTCACGTCCGGAACGGCGTCGATCGGCAGGCGCGTCAGGGCGAGCCCGCCGCCCCCGACGAGGAGCGCCGACAGGAACAGCACGAGTGCCCGGTGCTCGAGGCTGAGCTCGACGAGGCGGGTCGGCACGGCCTAGTGCTCCTCCGCCAGCGTGGCCCGGGCGAACTCGCCCTTGAGGACGAAGCTCCCCTCCGTGACGACGACCTCGCCGGCCTTGACCCCCGAGAGGACCTCCACGAAGCCCTCGAACGTGCGCCCGGTCTCGATGGCGCGGCGGACGAAGATTCCGGGCCCCGCCTGGACGAAGACGTGCGTCCTGCCCTCGAGCGTCTGGAGCGCCGCGTGCGGCACGGCGAGCGCCGGCCTCGCCTCTTCGCGCGGCCTCGGCACCTCGACGCGCGCCCTCACGAACATGCCTGGACGCAGCTTCTCCCGGCGGTTGCTCACGGTGGCGCGGACGCGGACGGTCCGCGTCGCCTCGTCCACGACGCTGCCGAGGAAGTCCACCCTCCCGCCGAACGCTTCCTCGGGGTAGGTCTCCGTGAGGATCGTGACGGGAAGGCTTTCGCGGAGGAGCGCGAGGTCCTTTTCGTGGGCCTGCAGGAACACCCAGACCGTGGTCAGGTCGGCGACGGTGACCAGTGGCTCGAGGGCCTCGACCAGGGAGCCCGGGGTCACCTTGCGCTCGATGACGCGCCCGTCGAATGGAGAACGGATCGCGAGCCGGTGCGGGTGGGGCTCGACCGGGACCTCCGTGTTGGACTCGATGGCGGAACGGGCGGCGGCGATCTCTTCCTCCGGCTCGCCGTACATCCGGAGCGTCCGCTCCGCCGTCTCGGCCTCCGCCTTCCGCGACAGGAAGCCGGCCTCGCGCGCCTGGACCTCGGCGGCGCTGATCGCCCTGGCGTCGAGCAGCGCCCTGGCGCGCTCCAGGGCTCGGCGTGCCACGTGGAGGTTCGCGAGACTCTTGACGAACTCTTCCCACGCGTGCGACAGCTCCACGCTCTCGATCCACACGAGCGGGTCTCCCTTCCGCACGGCCGACCCGAGATCCACGGGGATCGAGACCACACGCCCCCGCACGTTCGCCGCGACATGGAGGAGGCGGTTTTCGTCGTGCCCCACGCTTCCGGTCAATACGAGGAGGCGGGCGAGGTCCACCGGCTCCACCTTCCAGGTCTCGATCCCCGCCTCGGCGATGGCCGCGCCCGTCAGACGCACGGACTCGGGAATCTCGTGCGCGGGCTCGTGCGCCGCGACCGGTGCGGTGTGCGCGTCGGCTGCGGACCCATCCTCGGGCGGCCCGCCACCCGTGCCGCCGCAGGCGGCCAGCAAGCTCGCGCCGAGGAGCCCCGCGGAAAGGAGGCGGCGCCGGCGAGCCGACGCTCTAGCGCTCGTCGAAACCATCGGTTTCCCCCGTCAGTCGGTCCAGTTCGGCCCGCGCGAGGAATGCCTCGAGCAAAGCCCGGTACGAGGCCCGCACGGTGTCCAGGTAGCTGCGGCGCGCCTCGAGCCAGGCGAGGAGGGTCGCCTCTCCCTGCTCGAGGCTGACCCGAACGATGGAGACAGCCTCCCTCGAGGCAGGCACGATCCGCTCGTGATAGGTCACGGCGGCGGCGCGAGCGACCTCGTACCTCCGCACGGCCCGTTCCAGCTCGGCCTCGATCTCCGCGCGCAGGCGCCGGAGGTCGGCCTCCGCCTCGACCAGCTCGCCTCGCGACACCGCCAGCGGTCCCCTGTTGCGGTTCCAGAGCGGGATCGCGAGGCGCAGCCCCGCGCCCCACGCCTCCCGATCGAACTCCGTCTCTCGGGAAAGCGAGAGGCTCAACGCGGGGGAGCGCGAGGCGCGCTCCGCGGATACCGCCCACCTGCTCGCTTCGACTCTCGAGACCGCAGCACGGTAGGCCGGATTTCTGGGGAGGGCGGAATCGAACGCGCGATCGGGCGGTGGCGCGAGCCGCCTGGGGTCGAGATCGGCCGCGAGGGTGAAGTCCGCGCCCAGGGCGCCGAGGAGGAACCGATCGAGGGCCGCACGCGCGGCCTCGGCCTCGGCTCTGGCCGCACGCGCCTCCAGCTCGGTCCTGAGGGCCTCCACCTCGGTGCGGAGCCTGTCGGCCTCCGGCGCTTCCCCGACCTCCACGCGCCGGGCCGTCAGCTCGCGAAGCGCGGCGGCGTCCGTCGCGGCCTCCCCGAGGGCCGAGGCCTCGGCGTCTGCGACCGCGGCCCCGTAGAAGAGGCGCTCGACCTCGAGCACGACCTGAGCGGTCACCGCGTCCACCTCGTCCCGGGCGAGCTGGATCGAGGAAGCCGCCGACCGGCGCCGCGCCGCGAGGCCCCAGGGAGCGGGGAGGACCTGCTGTACCTCGATGCTCGACTCGGATCCCAATGCCCCGCCGTCGCGGGGCTGCCCGCGGCCGCGGGCGAAGAGCACCTCCGGATCCGGAGGCAGGACCGCGCTCGACCTGAGCCCTTCGGCCCGCAGCAGCCGCCCCCTGACGGCGGCGATGGCCGGCGCTCTGTCCCGGGCGATCCGGACGGCCTTCAACCAGTACGGCATGGTCATCGTCGCCGCGACCGGCAACGAGGGCGCGGGCCGCGTCACCTTCCCCGCCCGCCTGCCGGAGACCCTCGCCGTCGCCAGCTCTGG
>JBBIHW010000123.1:0-8689 GCA_037446795.1 Acidobacteriota bacterium | reverse complement strand
CGCCTAGAAAATCACCAACAAAATCTGCGATCCGCACGGATTCAGTATTCCTAGCGCAGGCGGCGTTCCGGGGCGGCGCCCGGGCGGGCCCTTGACGGCCCCCGCCGCAGCGGATCATTGTGGGAGGCGATGGCGCGGTTCGAGCCCTCGTACCTGGCGTTGCGACCCGGGGAGCTGCGGGAGCGAGCGGCCCGCGCGATCGGCCTCCTCGCCGACTGCCGGCTCTGCCCGCGCGACTGCGGCGTGAATCGCCTGGAGGATCGCTGGGCCGCCTGCAAGACCGGCCGTCACGCGGTCGTCAGCAGCGCCTTCCCCCACTTCGGCGAGGAGGACTGCCTGAGGGGCTGGAACGGGTCGGGCACGATCTTCTTCGGGCACTGCAACCTGCGCTGCGTGTTCTGCCAGAACTTCGACATCAGCCAGGACATCAAGCCCGGCCCCGCGGCACGCGACTCGACCCCGCGGGAGATCGCGGCCATGGCGCTCGAGCTGCAGGCCCTCGGCTGCCACAACATCAACTTCGTCACGCCCGAGCACGTGGTGCCGCAGGTGCTCGAGGCCGTCGCCGAGGCGGTCGAGATGGGGCTGAGGCTCCCGCTCGTCTACAACACGAGCGCCTACGACTCGCTCGACAGCGTCGAGCTGATGCGGGGCGTCGTGGACGTCTACATGCCGGACTTCAAGTTCTGGTCGGCCGAGCGGAGCAAGACGTACATGAAGGCCGCCGACTATCCCGATGCGGCGCGCGCGGCGATCCGGGCGATGCACGAGCAGGTGGGGCCGCTCGTCCTCGACGAGAACGGGCTCGCGCGACGCGGGCTCCTGTTCCGCCACCTGGTCATGCCCGGCATGCTCGAGGAGACCCGGGCCATCCTCGAGTGGATCGTCCGGGAGCTCGGGCCGGACACGTACGTGAACCTGATGGACCAGTACCGGCCCGCCGGACGGGTCGCTCGCGACCGGTATCCCGAGATCTGCCGCAGGCTCTCCTCGCTCGAGCTCGCGCAGGCGCGCGCGATGGCGCGGGATCTCGGGCTCCGGCGGCTCGACGAGAGGCGGCCCCACCCGAGGCTGTTCCTCCGGCTCGCCGCGCACGCGTGAGCCACCTCGGGGGCTAGCCCGAGCCCGGGGGCTCCACGGGCTTCTCCTGCAGGATCTCGTCGAGCTGGTCGCCGGGGCGGACCTCTCGGGGGGCCGAGCCCCGGCGGAAGACCCTCGCCCCGGCCGTCCCGAGCAGGAGCGCGGCATCCCCGTCCACCCGGATCATCGCTCCCTCCCGCAGGCCGACGACGACGCGGTCGTTCTCCTCGAGGTACTCCCGGATTCGCGTCTCCCGCGTCTCGCCCATGTGGGTCGAACCGGGGTCCGGATCGAGGTAGTGCGGGTTGATCTGGAACGGGACGAGCCCGAGGGCCTCGAAGGAAGGGGGCATCACGATCGGCATGTCGTTCGTCGTCATGATGGTCGGACAGGCCACGTTCGATCCGGCGCTCGTCCCGAGGTAGGGCATCCCTTCCGCGACGCGCCGGCGGATCGGCTCGAGCATGCGAGCCTCGACCATCGCCTTCAGCAGGCGGAACGTGTTCCCGCCCCCGATGAAGATCGCCTCGGCCTGCTCGACCGCGCGGACCGGATCGGGAGCCTCGTGGATCGAGTCGAGCTCGACGCCGATCTGCGCGAACCGGCGGCGCGCCCTGGACGCGTAGGCGTCGCGATCGAACAGGGCGTAGGGGACGAACAGGACCCGCCGCGCTCCGCCGAGGGTGGCGAGCATCGGCTCGGCGCAGTGGTCGAGGTAGCCGGTCCCGAACGTGGTCGAGGTGCTCACGAGAAGCAGGCGTCGCATCGGGCTCCTCCATCGGCGTGCCGCCGTGGGTAGAGGATACCCGCCACCGGGCTTGACCGGGCCGGCGGAAGCATCCACACTCGGCCCCGTTCGAGGACACCGCCGTGTCGCGACAGCAGGGCGGCGAGCCGCGCGCGAGCGTCGAGTCGGCGCAGCGGCGTGCGGACCGCATCCAGGCCTTCCGCCTCGAGCTCGAAGAGCTCGAGCGGGACGGCATCCTCCATCTCACCGGCGCGGACCGCGATCGCCTCCGCAGCCACCACGACTCGCTCCTCGCCGCGCTCGCGAACGCCTACGACGTGGACCGCACGGAGGTCGAGAAGCGCCTCTCGGTCGGCATGCGGATCGCGAGCTTCCTCGGAGCGATCGCTCTCTCGGCGGCGGCCTACTTCCTCTTCGATCGGATCTGGGGGCTGCTCTCGGCGCCCGTGCAGGTCGCCTTTGTCGCGGCCGCTCCGCTCGTGGCGCTCGCCGCCGCGGAGGTCGCGGCGCGCCGGGATCGGCCGCTCTACTTCGCCGGTCTCGTCGCGGTCGCCTCGTTCGTCCTGAACCTCTCGGCCCTCGAGACGCTGTTCAACATCGCCTGGTCCCCGAGCCGGCTCGCCGCCTGGTCGGCCTTCGCGTGGGTCCTCGCCTACGCGTATGGCCTGCGAGTGCTGCTCGCGGTCGCCATCGTGTTCTTCATGGTGTTCCTCGCGGAAGCGGTCTCCAGGTTGTGCGGTTACGGCTGGGAAGCATTCTTCTACCGGCCCGAGAACTTCGTGGCCGCGGGCGTCATCCTGTTCGCCCTTCCCTCGGCCGTCCCGCACCGGAAGCTCGAGTCCTTCCCGCCGATCTACCGGATCTTCGGCGCACTGGCGGTCTACGGGTCGGTTCTCGTCCTGGCGTTCTCGGGACAGTACAGCTCCATGCCGCTGCGGATAGACACCGTGGAAACCGGGTACCAGCTCGCCGGGTTCGCGCTCGGCGGACTCGGAATCTGGATGGGGATCCGGCAGGGCAGGGCCGAGGTGACGAACGTCTCCAGCGTGTTCGCCGTGACGCTCCTCTACCTCAAGTTCTTCGACTGGTGGTGGGACTGGATGCCGAAGTGGCTGTTCTTTCTCGTGCTCGGCGGGGCGGCGGTGGGGCTGCTCGTCCTGCTGCGACGGGTCCGCGGCACGCTCCGGGGAGCCCGCGCATGAGAGGCGCCTGGCTCGCCCTCGCCGCGCTGGTCGTTCTCCTGGCGGACGCGTCGCTGCTCGCCGGGGTCGCGCGGAACCGGTCCGGCGAGCCCGAATCCGAGCTCGAGCTGACCGAGCGAGAGCTGCCGCTTCTGTCGGCGGGCTGGGGCGAGGAGGAGGTCACGGCGGTCGTGCTCCGGCTCGACTGGGACGGACCGGGCTGGTCCCGGACCTCGCGACACGTCCTGACGGACTGGTTCGACCGGTCGAAGCTCGAGGCCGCCGGCTACGACTGCAGCTACCCGGTCGAGGCCGAGGATGCGGCGACCCATTACGGCCGCATGCTCCCCAGGGAGGCCTGGGTCGTGCTCGAGCACGAGGCAGACGCGTGGAGGAGGTGGCTCGAGGAGGAGCCGCTCGGGCTCGAGGAGCAGGTTGGCCGCCTGGGGGGAGGCGAGGAGGCGCGGGCGAGAGCGGCCGAGCTCGAGAAGGAGCACGAGCGCATGGGTGTCGGGGGCTCGCGGCTCTTCCCGGTGGACGTCGGCACGGACGCTCGCCTCCTGCGCGCACGCTACCCCGATCGGACCCGCTACGCGATCGTCCGTGGCGTCGTCAAGGCGAGCTTCTCGCGCGGTTTCGAGCCTCCGCGCCTGCGGGGAGAGATCTCGCGGCTGCCCGTCGAGACGCTGCACGTTCCCCGTGCCATGCGCCGCCTTCTCGACGACGTTCGGCGGCGCGACCGCGAGGACCGAGTTCGCCGCGCTCGGGAGAAGGGGGAGACCTCCCGGCCCACCGGCCGGCATCCCGAGATGCGGGAGCCGCGTTACGCCGTGCGCGTCCGCTGAAGGAGGCGCGGCGAGCCCTGGATCACCGACGTCCGCCCGCTGCCGGCCGCGGCCGGCTCCCCTCAGCAGCAGCCTCCTCCGCCGTAGAACCAGGTCGGGGGCGTGACCAGCAGATCCGGCCGCCCGAGCGCGGCGAGCCGCCTCGCCGTCTTCTCGCACACGGAGAGGGGGACGTCGCGCGCGAGCACGTGGCCGCGGCCATCGTCGAACGCCTCCTCCGTCCCGAAGTAGATCGCGGCCTGGCCCGCGAACACGCACGGGCCGTCCGCGGGGACCGGCTCCTTGATCGCCGCGGCCTCGATGCTCTCGAGGAGGATCGGCCTGTCGGTCCCGTAGCGGGCCGGGTCGAGGACGCGGAACGGGCGCCGTGCGCGGATCTCGATCGTGCCGAAGCCCGCTGCGGCGATCATCTCGACGTACCGCTCGTACGTGACGGCTCCCGACAGGCACACGGCCCTCAGCCGCTCGTCCGTGCGGAGGTGGCGCGGCAGCTCCGCCGGCGCGATCGGGTCCGACAGGACGAACCTGCCTCCCGGCTCGAGCACGCGGTGCACCTCCGCGAGGGCCCTCCCGAGGTCCCGCTCCTCGAAGATGTTGAACAGGCAGTTCTGCGCGGCCACGCCAGCGCTCCCGTCCGCCAGGGGCAGCGACAGGGCGTCGCCGTCCTCGATGCGGACGAACTCCTCCCGGAACCAGGCGTTCAGCCTCGCGGCCTCGGCGAGGTTTCTCCGGGCGGCCTCGCGCATCTCCGCGACCGGCTCCACGCCGACGACCGCCCTGGGCCTCCTCGAGAAGTAGGCGAACTGGAGGAGCTCGAGGCCCCCGCCGACACCCACGTAGACGACGACCGGTGCGCTCGCGAGGTCCCTCGGGTGCACCGTCGTCCCGCAGCCGTAGTTCATCTCCTTCATGCGGTCCGGGACGACGAGGTCGGGCAGAGCCCAGGGTGGAGACGTGGTGCAGCAGAGGCCCCGCTCCGGAACGATCGCCGCCCTGCGGTAGATCTCCCTGGTGGTGTCCAGGTAACCCATCTCGGTCTCCTCTCCCCCGGCGGAGGCCGGAGCTCGACTCATGCTAACGCGCGAGGGCCCGTTTCCCTTTCCCGCACCGGGAGACCCCGCTCGACGGGTTTCCGCGGGGGCCGCGGCGGGGCTCCCGCGCCGGTGATACCCTCGACCCGCGGCCGCGCCGGAGGATCCCGCCGGCCCCCTCGCCGGCGGCGGCGACAGAGTCGGGTCATGGCGCTCGAGTGGATTCGGGAGAACCCGCCGCGCTGGGATGCGGACAAGGCTCGCATCGTCGGCGACGCGCCGGAGGGGATCTTCGGACTCCCGCGGCGGGCGGAGGGGGAGCTCGTGGCGGGCGAGTGGTGGCGCGTCGAGGAGGACGGTCGGGTCGTCGGTTACGGCTGGATGGACACGGTGTGGGGAGACGCGGAGATCCTGCTCGCCGTGGACCCGGCCGCGCGGGGGCGGGGAGTCGGGTCGTTCGTCGTCGAGCGGCTCGAGGCGGAGGCCGCTGCGCGGGGGCTCAACTACCTCTACAACGTCGTCCGTCCGACCCATCCCGAGCGCGACGCGGTCGTGGCGTGGCTCGAGGGGCGCGGATTCGAGCGACGGCGGGACGGCCGCCTCGTCAAGCGCGTCGTCGGCGGGAAGCGCTGAGAGGGGCGGCC
Organism: Acidobacteriota bacterium; assembly: GCA_037446795.1. Lineage (GTDB taxonomy): Bacteria > Acidobacteriota > Polarisedimenticolia > Polarisedimenticolales > JBBIHW01 > JBBIHW01. The sequence continues at coordinate 3,160 of JBBIHW010000123.1, read as the reverse complement.
CGACGATCGCACGCGAGGGCTCGGGCCGCTGTGCTGGTCGGAGAGACCGTGCCGGGCCGGTTCCATCCCTCCGTCGCGCCTCGCGACGCGCGCCTCGGATCGCCCTGGGTGCTCGCCATGACGTGGCGCGACCTGCTCTTCATGCACTGGCCGGTTCCGGTCGAGAGGCTTCGCCCTCGCGTGCCGGACTCTCTCGAGCTGGAGACCTTCCCGGTCCCGGGGCCTTCCGGCGAGCAGCGCCGGGCGGCCTGGCTCGGCATCGTCCCGTTCCGGATGACGGGGGTGAGGTGCCGCCTGCTGCCCGCCCTGCCGTGGCTGTCCGCGTTCGCCGAGCTGAACGTGAGGACGTACGTGAGACCGGCCGGTCGCTCCCGTGACGGGGAGGGCCAGCCCGGCGTGTGGTTCTTCAGCCTCGACGCCTCGAACCCGCTCGCGGTGGCGGCCGCGAGGGCCATCTACCGCCTCCCCTACGCGAAGGCGAGGATGCGGGTCGAGAACGAGGGCGGGTGGGTCCGGTACGACAGCGCGCGCGGCGGCCGCGGGCTCCCACCGGCCCGCTTCCGCGGCCGGTACCGCGCGACGGGAGATCCCTTTCGCGCTCCGGCGGGCTCCCTCGAACACTTCCTGACGGAGCGCTACTGCCTCTACACCGCGGGCCGTCGCGGCCGGCTGCTGCGGACCGGGGTTTCCCACCCGCCGTGGCCGCTGCGGCCGGCGGAAGCCGTCGTGGAGTGGAACACGATGTCCTCCACCCTGGGCGAGGATCTCGCCCGGGACGGGGAGCCGCCCGGATTCCCGCTGCTCCACTTCGCGGATCGGCTCGACGTGCTCGCCTCGGCGCCGGCGCCGCTTTGGCCGGAGGGATGACGGCGACGGTACATGCCGGGCGCGGTAGACTTGCCGGGTTCGAGCGGGCTCCGTGCGGAGGCAGTGCGCGGCGCGGTGGGAAGCTCCCTGCAGAGACGACGGCCCGTGGCGAGGACCGCAGCCCTGGCCTCGAGCCTCGCCGCCCTCGTGGCGGCCGAGGCCCCGGCTGCGGCGCGCAGCTCGCTGCCGGTCGTCTCCCGCGCGGTGCACCATGACACCTCGCCCCCGCTGCGATCCCTCCCGCCGATCCCGCCGCGGACCGTCTCGGACCGGCCGAGCCCGCGACCGCCGTTTCCGAACCGCGCGGGCCGTCCCGCGATCCCGGCGAACCCCGCGCTCGATCCGGCGCTGTCTCGGGGATCGGTCGCGGACGCCGAGCCCATGCCGCCTCCGATCGCGAGCTTCGAGGGCGTGAACAACCGGAACAACAGGGTCCCGCCCGACGCCAACGGCGACGTCGGGCCGGCCCACTACGTGCAGTGGGTGAATCTCTCGCTCGCGGTCTGGGACAAGGAGGGCAACCTGCTGTACGGGCCGGTGGACGGCAACACGATCTGGCAGGGGTTCGGCGGGATCTGCGAGACGCACAACAACGGCGACCCCATCGTCCTCCACGATCCGCTCGCCGACCGCTGGGTCCTGAGCCAGCTCGCCTTCGACTGGCCGCACAACTTCCACCACTGCGTGGCCGTATCGGCCACGCCGGACCCGACCGGCTCCTACCACCGCTACGACTTCTTCTTCCACGACGACACCCTGAACGACTACCCGAAGATGGGGGTCTGGACGGACGCCTACTACGTCGCCGTGAACCAGTTCCTGGCCGACACGCTGGAGTACCGCGGCCAGGGCGCGCTCGCCTACGAGAGGGCGCAGATGCTCGTGGGCGGCCCGGCCCGCGTCGTCGCCTTCGATCTGTTTTCCGTGGACCCCGCCTTCGGGGGCGCGCTACCGTCCGACCTCGACGGCCCCCTGCCTCCACCCGAGGGATCGCCCGCCTTCTTCGTCGAGGTGGACGACGACGCCTGGGGCTGGGCGGCGGACCGGCTGAGCCTCTGGAGGTTCCGCGTGGACTGGGCGGATCCCTCCCGGTCCACCTTCGGCGTGGCGGGCCAGCCGGATGCGGTGCTCGACCTGACCGCGGCCGGCTACCCGTTCGATTCGAACATGTGCGGCTACGCGACGGGCTGCATCCCCCAGCCGGGCGGCGCGCGCGTGGACGCCCTCTCGGACCGGCTCATGTACCGGCTCGCCTATCGGAACCTCGGCGACCGCGAGACGCTGACCGTCAACCACACGGTGGACGTGGACGGGACGGACCATGCAGGAGTTCGGTGGTACGAGATCCGCGATCCCGCCGGCGCGCCGTACGTCGAGCAGGCCGGGACCTTCGCTCCCGACGCCGACCACCGCTGGATGGGGAGCATCGCGATGGACGGGGCCGGGGACATCGCGGTCGGCTACAGCGTCTCGAGCGTGACGACCTACCCCTCCATCCGCTACGCGGGCCGGCGCCCGGCCGATCCGGCAGGAACGCTCCCGCGGACGGAAGCGACCTTGATCGCAGGCACCGGCTTCCAGACGGACGCCTCGCGCTGGGGGGACTACAGTTCCATGAGCGTGGATCCGACCGACGACTGCACGTTCTGGTACACGCAGGAGTACTACACGACGACCTCCGGCTTCACGTGGCAGACGCGGATCGGCTCGTTCCGGTTCGAGGCGTGCCACAGCTGCCCCCTGCTCGGCCTTTCCGCGCTGAGCCTGCGGAAGGAGCCTCCCGGAACGAGGCTCGAGTGGACGGCCGGGGAGAACGCCGCGGCCTACGACGTCGTCGAGGGCGAGCTCGGCGCGCTGCGATCCACGGGAGGGGACTTCTCGTCCTCCGTTCGGAGCTGCCTCGCGGACGGGCTCGAGGCGACCGCGCTCCATGTCGAGGAGGCCGACCCCCTCGCGGGCGAAGCCTTCTGGTACCTCGTGCGGCCCGTACGAGGGCTCTGCCAGGGGACCTACGACGAGAACGCCGGCTCGCTCGCCGGCTCGCGGGACGGGGAGCTCGGCGGGGCTCGAGCCTCCTGTCCCTGACGGCCTGTCGCCGTCCTCGGTCCGTTCGCCGCGGCCGATGCCGGGCGCCGAGGGACCTGGATTGCCGATCCGGAGCCAGAAAGAGAAAGGCGCCCTCGGGGGGCGCCTTTCTCGCAGCGCGCGCGGGTGCCCGACGGGCGTCAGTACCGGCGGCCGCCACCCCGGCGCCCGCCGCCGCCGCCGAAGCCGCCGCTCCGCTCGCGCTCGC
>JBBIHW010000122.1:0-8692 GCA_037446795.1 Acidobacteriota bacterium | reverse complement strand
CGCCAGAGCCTTGCGCAGCCCGGCGTGGCCGTCCACGACCAACGCCAGCGGAGCGACCAACCTGGAGTTGCCCCGCTTTCGTGGACGGTTGATTGCTTGGCGGCCAAGTCGATCCTTTCGTCTCAGCTTCGCCGCTTGCGGCGGCGGGAGGCCGCGCATCGAACGGCCCGGGCCAGCCCGCAGCGCTTCCCGTTCGGAGCCCCGCCCGAGACGGGCTGAAGCGCCGCTCGGGTGACGCCCGCCTCGAGCACGACGCCGCAGTGGCCGACCACGACGTCTCGGATCCACTCGGCAACGGTCGGCCGGCGAGCCGCGACGGGCTGCTCCCGGAGGAGGGCCTGCTCGAGGGCTCCCCACTCGGTGTCCGAAAACCGCACGAAGGCCCCGTGACGGCGCGGGTGAGCCACGCGGGGACGTCCCAGCTTCGGCACGCTGAAATCCCGAGATCACAAAGTTGCATGGATCGCTTGCCCCGCTTGTGAGACCTCAAGGGCCCGCCGCTCGTACTCCACCGGGGAGACGGAGTCGATGCCGGAGTGCCGGCGCCGTGGATTGTACCAACCCTCGATGAACTCGAAGACCGCCACGCGGGCCTCGAGCTGGCTGTGGAACCGGCACCGCTCGCGCAACTCGCACTCGAGGGTCGCGAAGAAGCTCTCGCACAGCGCGTTGTCGTAGCCGTCGCCGACCGAGCCCATGGAGGGGCGCACCCCCATCTCCCGACAGCGCCTGCCGAAGGCGATCGAGGTGTACTGGCAGCCCTGATCCGAGTGATGGATCACCCCCTCGGGCCGCCGCTGCCAGACCGCCATGTCGAGGGCCCCGACCACGAGCTCGGTCCTGAGGTGGTTCGCCATGGACCAGCCAACGACCCTGCGGCTCCAGGCGTCGAGGACGACCGCAAGATAGAGAAAGCCCGCCCAGGTCGGGATGTACGTGATGTCAGCCACCCAGAGCCGATCGGGGCCGCGGGCCGTGAACTGCCGCCCGACGAGATCGGGGGCGGGACGAGCCTCACGGTCGCGGACCGTCGTCCTGCGCCCCTTGCGCCGGCTCACACCCTGCAAGCCGGCCTCGCGCATCGGACGGGCCACCCGCTTGCGGCTGACCCGAACCCCTTGGGCAGCGAGCTCGGCGTGAACCCGAGGCGCCCCGTAGGTCCCGCGAGAGCGCTCGTGGATCTGGCGGATCTGTCGGATCAGATCCGCGTCCTGCCTGTCCCGGGCCGACATCGGACGCGCTCGCCACGCGTAGTACCCGCTGGGGGAGACGCCCAGCACGCGGCACAGGGTGGCGATGGGGTACATGGCCTGACTGCCCTTCACGAACTCGAAGACTCCGGCGGGATCGAGCCGGTCTCCCGAGCAAACCAGGCTGCCGCTTTCCTAAGAAACTCCCGTATCGGGAGTTTCTGGTCCCACAGGAGGCGCGGTCGCGCCCGAGAGTTTTTCAAGATCTCCCGCTCAAGGCGCAGCATCTTGTTCTCGCGGCGCAGGCGCCCGAGCTCCTCCCGCTCCTCGGCCATCAGGCCGTCCTCGCGCCGGCCCTCGTCGCGGTCGGCCTGCTCGACCCGGGTCCGGATGGCCTCGGCCGAGGGTTCGAACTGGCTGGCGAGCTCTCCGGGTGTGCGGCCCGCGCGGACGAGTTCGACCATGCGCCGTCGAAACTCCGGCGGATACGGTGGGTGTGATTTGGGCATCGTGGATCCCTCCGCTCTACAGAGCTAAAAGTGTCCACGAAAACGGGGCAGGCCCACCGGCGTGGCCGTCCACGACCAACGCCAGGGGAGCGGCCAACCCGCGCCGCTGCAGGTCTTCCACGACACCGCCCCACTGGCTGGTCGCCTCGCTGGCCGCCAGCCTCAACGAGATCAAGACCTTGGTGCCGTCCTCCGCGACGCCGAGCACCGCGAGGACCGGAACGCTGACGACCCGGCGGGCCAGGCGGACCTTCAGATTCAGCCCGTCCAGGAACAGGATCGCGTAGCGCTCCCCCGACAGGTCCCGCTGATCCCAGTTCTCGAACAGGGCCTTCAGCCGCCCGACCACCCGGGAGACCGCGCTCTTGGACAGGTGCTCCGGCCCCAGCAGCGGCTCCAGGGCCTTGCGGATTCGCCGGCTGTTCGCACCGGCGAGGTAGATCCCCAGGATCGCCTCGTCGATGGCCCGGGTGCGACGGGCGTAGCGGGGCAGGACCTCGCTGCGGAACTCTGCGGTCGTCCCGTCCTCCCGGTGCAGTCGGCCGCGAGGCACCCTCACCTCCCGCGTACCGACCTCGGTGGTCAACACCCGTCGTTCGGCGCCGTTGCGGTAGCCGCGGCGCCCCTCACAGCGCTCGTGGGACGCACAGCCCAGCGCCTCGGTGAGCTCCTCCTCGAGCACGGTCTCGATCGCCTCCAGGACCCGGCCCCGGAGCTTCAACTGGATGTCCTGGCGGAACTGGATGACGTTCGCCTCGGTCGTGGTACCCTTCTTCACGGCGTAGCCCTCCTTCGCCCCTCAGGGCGGTTTGCTTCATTTCATCAGCAGGAGGTTACGCCATTTTCTTTTTCCACGGAACTCGGGACGGATCCCGCCGAGACAACAGTTGCGGCGGCCCGGTCGAACACGACCCAGTCTTGCCTCGCGGTGGGAAGCCCCGTCAGCTTCGGCCGTCGAAGTTTTTCCCGGTCCTCAACCACTGGCAGGCGCTCACGCGCTTCGTCGAGGACGGCCGCTTGAGTCTCGACAACAATGTCTGCGAGCAGCAGCTCCCGGACATCGCGTTGGGCCGGAAAAACCATCTCTTCGCCGGCTCGCACGATGCGACGCGTCGCGCGGCGGCGCTGTACAGCCTGATCCGCACGTGCGCCCAGCGCGGCGTCCCTCCGCTGGCGTACTTCACGGATGTCCTGCGCAAGCTGGCGGCCGGCTGGCCCGCGAGCCGGCTCGACGAGCTCCTGCCCCACGCCTGGAAGGCCGCGCACCAAGACCCTGCCGTCGCGCCCATGCCCTGAAGCGGCCGCGGCTCGCCCTCCGGCCTCTTCTCTCACCCCACGGCCTGCCGCGCGACCCCCCATGGCTAGGCCGGACGGTTAAGGCCGGCTCGGAAGCCCCACTTTCCGAACGGTGCCTGTCGCCTCCCGGGGGCTCGTGCTTTACAGATCCCAAGGGCAGTCCCTTTCCTCCGAGCCCGAGAGAGTTGCGGCGGCCTGGTCGAACACGACCGTATTGACGACTGCCCCCGTGGAGTCGAGCGCCGTCGGCTCCGAGACCGGATCGAAGGGGTTGTCCGGTGAACCCTCGAAAGCGATCGTCGAGGTTCCCTCCGTCAACACTTCCAAACGGAGCGTCGCGACCGTTGCCTCGCCTGAGGCGACGCCATTCCCCTCTCCGCCGCCGACCTTGGTCACGCCAACGACGATGCGGTCGCCTGACTGCGACGCCTGAACTTGGGTCGTCTGTCCGGCGCTGGGAACAAGCGCCGACCCGAGCTTCGCAGATCCCGGAACGTAGCGGACGACCCTAGGATTGCCGAGGAGTAGGTCGAAGGCAAACGAATAGAGATCCTGACTCTCCGTCGGCCCCCCAAGAACCACGGCGAGCGTGACCTCCCGTCCGGAGTGAGTTCCTCGTAGAATGACGTGGCCCGCTCTTGGTGATGTCCCTGAAGGCGCAAACTGGGCGACCAGCGTCTTCCTGCAACAACCAGGCGCAAAGGCAAGCAACCATAGCGCTGGTACCAGCGGCGCCAGCCGCCACATTGCGTGAATTGTGACGTTTGGGAGCCCACGAGGTTTGGCATCCAATGGGGCGACCATCGCAGCGAACCCCCTCGTTCTCGGCGGGGCGCATCCGCCCTCGCGCACCGCAGCTCTTGCATGGCTGCTGTAAACATGGATACTGTCGTGGCCGTCAAGCTCACCGCGATCCTGTAGAGCACGATGCGGAATCGGACCCTCTACGACGCTTGGCGGCTGTTGGTGGCCTTGCCCTTGGCACGATCGGAGTTCGAAAAAAGCGCTACACTTCTCATGCGGAATCTCCTTAGATCCTTGGTACTCCAGCCCGAAGGTTCGATCGCATTCCACGCCGCGGTGCGACGAGCCGTTGGCCATGATCCTGAAGATGCGTCTCGCCGAGCGGTAGGGTCTCTGTTTCATGACCTGCGCGACCTTCCTTCGGCCCGGGGGGGTGTCCGGTGCGCCCCCTCACGGCGATCGAAAACCGTGTGTTTGCGCGCGTCCCAGGCCGCAAGATAGGCCCAAGGGCTAGGCGGTGTGTACTCGTGCTTCGACCCTGGGTCGCCCGGTTCCAAGGAATGCGATGCGCGAAATCTCCGCGGAGCCTGGGTGTTGGTCTGCTCTTGGGCTCGGATGACGAGGTCCGCCGCGGACAGCGGACGGCCCTCGCACACCGCTTGGTACCGATCCGGAATCCGTCCACCCTTTGTTTCAAGCTCCGGGTCGCGCAGGAAGACCCAACTCCGGCGGCACCACGGGCGGATGGCGTCTCGGTCGAGCCAACACCCCGGGGTGGTCTCGCCGATGGAGGCGACAAATCTGCCGCGCAGGACCTTCGGTTTGAGCTCCGGAATGCTGTGCCGGGGCAGCGGCAACCCGGTGTCGCATGGAAGCTGGCAGGCCGGGAGCTTAACGGCGACGACGAGCCTGGGGGAAAACCGGGAGGGCCGTCCGCCCCGCGGCTGCTCCTCCAACGCGGCGAGGGGTTGTCTGAAAGACCGTTTGTGCCCTTTCGAGACGATCTGCCGAAGCAGGTCCGGCGGCGCACCGATCTCGCTGTTCCGGAGCCTGGCCGCGACGTAAAGCGCGGTTTTGGCACCATGCGGATATCCCCTTGACTCCAGTAGCCGCAACTGGTAGTGCTTGGGATGGTGGAGGACTATCCTCGGACCCTGGCCAAGTTCGAAAGTTTGCTCAAGCGCTGGCTGCTCGCTACCTACCAGGGCGCAACGAGACGGGAGCACCTCGACTATTACCTCGCGTCTCCTCTCGATCAGTTGCCGGGATGGGGATAGGTCGTCGGATTCAAGAAGGCCAGGCACATACGTCATCGCATTCACGGAAACCGACCACTGAGCCGCTAGCCAGAAGGGCTTTGACCCCAATGCGCAACAAGAATAGCGAGGTCGTCGCCGTCTATGGTACAATTCCGATTGAGGTCCGACCTCGAATCGTAGATTTGATCGCCACAGTGAGACCCGAACACTCTAGCGAGAAGAGCCAGGTCGAAGCCATCGACTCGACCGGAGTTGTTCATGTCGGCGAGGAGGGCGCCAGCTTCGCACGCATCACCGGTACCGTCGCCGTCGAAGTCAAGTTGGTCCGGGTTCGACAGCGCTCGACAGTTGTCGCAAGCACTGCCGACGTGGTCGGCGTCACCGTCCTCCTGATCCGGGTTGGAGACAAAGGGGCAGTTGTCGCAGGCCTGGGCGACGCCGTCAAGGTCGTCGTCGGGCCCATCCACGAGCCCATCGCAGTCGTTGTCACGGGCATCGCAGAGCTCGAGCGCGCCGGGATGGCTCCGGGGGTCTGTATCCAGACAGTCTCCGAAGATCCCGAAGCCCACCGGTCGGCATGAGGGCGAACATTCGAGGTAGTTGTCGAGGTCGGTGTCCAAACAGGGTGGCACGTCCGAAATCAAGTGCGTCGCGAAAGTCGTGTCTTCTTCCCCGCGCTTATTTGCGACCGTGAGGCTGACAGAGTACGTGCCGGGCGTCTCGTAGGTGAAGGCGGGGTTTCGGTCTGTGCTGTCTACAGTCCCATCTGAATCGAAATCCCACCGCCACTCGGTTGGGGAGCCCAGTGAGGTGTCGGTAAAAGAAACGGTCAGGGGGAAGTCCCCGTGGGTCCGATCGACTCTGAACGCCGCCTTCAAGCGAACGGTGTTCTCGACTTGTTCTTCGTATAGGCTTTCCTGACCATCGCTCCGGGTCGCGACGACCGCGAAGAACCACTCCGGTCCACTTCCCTCCGCATTCCACGGTATCTCCGTGTTGAAGGTCGTGGCGGCACTGGTGGAGCCGAGAAGTCTGAAGAGCGGGTCGCTCGCAGGACGGCCGTACACCCGATAACCGGCGACGCGCGGATCGCCGGAAGGTTGCCACGCCAGCGACGTCGTAGTCCCAGACCGGAAAGCCTGGACGCCAACAGGCGGACCGACTGGGGAACGCACCAGGAGCCGCCGTGTGTCGGTCGGTTCGAGGAGCTCGAGCTCCAAGTCCTTTGGTGTTCCGCGGTGGATACCTCGGAGTCGAACTGAGTCACTCTGGCCGAAGGCGCCATAGGTCACCTCGAGCGCGAATGAATCGTGCTCAAGGCCGTGCAGGCGAAGTCGGTAGGTACCCGTCGGTGGGTCCCGGACCTCGATTAGCATACTATTGGACGCGACACTTGTGCTGGATCCAAGGAGATTGTCGGCAACCGAGGCGTCGCCCTCCCGCACCCCAGCACTTTGGCCGAGCGCGCTGGTAAGAAGTGCTGCTACTCGTCCGTCCAGCCGAATGGAAAGCAACCCACCAACTGGAAACTCGTCTGCCTCATCGGCCTTCGGCGTTCGTGAGGATGTGCTTGAGCTCACCTCTTCTCCCAACAGAAAGCTCATTATTTGCTCGCCGCTGGCTTGCCAAAGGCTCTCGTGTCCTCCCTCGGATGCGGCGATGTCCCGCAAGTAGGGAGGATCGCCTGGCGGACGCGGGTCGCGTAGTACGGTTCCGTCCCCGCTCTCACTGGGTCTGGTTACTTTGGTCCAAGACACAATTCCTGCTGCCGGTGTTCCGCTGGGGTAAAGTTCTCGCCCGGGAGCCGAGACACCAATGAGTTCCATAGTGTCCTCCGTCGACGACAAGAAAAGCCGGGTCGGAACTCGGAAGGGTCGTACTTCCTCGGTGCCAGACACCAAGCGTGCGGTGCAGGGCTCCTCGCCGCCGCTGTTGTGGCAGAGAATACGATCGCTGTTCAGGTTATGGAGAAGGGCATTGTAGTTGAGAGCCCGTGGAGACGAGGTGCCGCGGTCCTGGAGAAAGGCGTAGGTCGGGGTCAGCTGGACGAGGCTCGGCACGTGCTCTGCGTAGAATTTCCGGACGTACGCATGTGTGACGCTCGACAGTCTTAACCCCTTCATCTGGTAAAGATTCCGGTCCGTCGAGTTCGTGTAGAAGTTAACGTTGAATTTGAGTGGATTGATGAGGCTAGCCCAGAAGCCCCGCCCTAGCTGGTCCGCGGTCAACGGGTCCCCACCTTCCGACATGAAGTAGGTTGACGAAGCACCCTCGTTGGGAGTACCCAACATGGCGAACCGTGCAATGTCATCTTGATACTCTTCGCTTTGGATATATGAGCGAACAAGGAGGCCGCCCATACTGTGTGCTACGACATGGACCTTCCGGATGTCCATGAGTGCCTTTGCTTGGTCAATTACAGGCTTGAGATAGCGGCGGGCGGCCTCCTGTGCGGGAAGACGCCAGTCCCAGGGAACGTGAAACACCGCGAACCGTTCACGGAGTGCGGCTTCGAGCTGTCGAAAGCCGGTAGGCTGGAGCGGCGGCAGTGGGGGTCCGACATCTATAATGGGCGCGAGGACCTTGAGGTCGGAGGCCAGGGCGCATGCGGCGGACGGGAGGATCGTGATTTAGCACCAGGACTCCCCGAAACAGCGGTCTGCCTCCGTGCGAAGAGTGCTTTCCAGGACCGCTGGAACGAGGAGGACGGCCTCGCGGGGCGTCGTATGGACTTCGAGATCGAGGGTCGTCGGTATTCCAGGGCGGATCCACACCTCCCACACCTGGCTCACCCTGCCGAGGAACTCCGCGGCGACGGAGAAGAGGCCCGGCGGGAGGTTCCCGAAGAGGTATCGCCCCGCAGAATCTGTCTCCGTAATATCGTTGTAGCCGGTGTGATTGTTCCACAAGTACACCGTGCCACCGGCAGCGGCCCGTCGCTGATCTGTCTTTACCCGCCCGACAAGTGCACCCGGCTCGAAACCCGACCTGGCTAGGACGTCTAAGGGGTCGCTCCTGCCGGAGAGCCCGCGATGAGTCGCGACGAGCCGGACATCACTGGAGGCATGATGGATGGTCACATCGCCCTCCCAGATCCCATCCGCGAACCTGACGCTTCCCGGAGTTAGGTAGGGCCCACAATCGGTTGACAGTTGCACCGTTCCATAGAAATCGCGGACCCGCTCACCGCGCTGGTCGGTGGCGGTGATGGACACGGCGAAGGGAACATCCGCAGTTTGGGGTGACGCGATCGGCGAGAAGACGAAGTGTCTTACCTCGGTGGGAGCCGGGGCCGGGGCTCCGAGTGTCACGTTATCGAAGCCGATATAGTTCGGGAATCCGCCGAACTCGATCGACCGCGCCACGCCGTCGAAGGATACCCCGATTGGCTGCCAAAAATCGTACTCTCCTGTTGGATCTCCGATTCCCACCATGGGAGTGACAGGGAGTTCGAGCGTTGCCACCAGGTCGCCCGTAGCATCGGTCCCAGAGTACACGGAAACGAACCCCGGGTAGAGGATGGCGGCGTAATAGAAGGAGAAACCCTTTGTGAAGCCCTCCGGTACATTGATCCTGGAGGCCTCGCCCTCGAGAAAGAAGAGAACCGTATGGGGCGACGGCTCGTTGGCAAAGTTCCCGCTCCCTCCGTCGTCCGCGTCGATAAGCGTCAGTGAGTTCGGAGAGAAGTTGACTC
>JBBIHW010000121.1:0-8695 GCA_037446795.1 Acidobacteriota bacterium | reverse complement strand
GACGCGGGCCGCGATCCGGGAGCTCGTCGCGCGCCGGAGGCTCCCCGCCGTGCTCGACGCGGACGCCCTCAACGCGTTCGCGTCGGGTGGAGGAGGCAAGCCCTCGCTGCCGAGAGCCGGGCGCCACCCGCTCGTCCTCACGCCGCATCCGGGGGAGGCTGCGCGGTTGCTGCGGACGAGCGTCGCGGACGTCCAGGAGAACCGGCTCGGCTGTGCCCGCAAGCTCGCCGCGGGCACCGGGGCGGTCGTCGTCCTCAAGGGTCACCGCACGGTGATCGCTCGGCCCGACGGCCGTGCCGCCATCAACTCCACGGGAAACCCGGGAATGGCCACGGCGGGCACCGGCGACGTCCTCACGGGGATGATCGGGGCGTTCCTCGCACGAGGGCTGTCCGCGTGGGACGCCTCCCGGCTCGCCGTCTTCGTCCACGGGGACGCCGGGGACCGCGCAGCCGCCGTGCGGGGCGAGGAGGCGCTCACGGCCGGGGATCTGGTCGCCTCCCTGCCCGACGCCCTCGCGAGCCTCGCCTCTTCCGCGCAGCCGCGGCCGTGGTAGACACGCCGCGCCACCCTCGCAAGCGGTCACCGGCGGGCACCGCCCTCTCCGCGCGCCGCGCGGCGGAGACGGAGGCGAAGCGGACGGTCTTCTCGCTCAGCGAGGAGGAGACGTTCGAACTGGGCAGGAGGACGGCGCGGACGCTGCGCGGCGGCGAGCTGATTCTCCTCGAGGGGGCGCTCGGGGCGGGCAAGACCGTGTTCGCGCGGGGGATCGCCGCCGGTCTCGGCGTGCGCCCGGAGGACGTCTGCTCGCCCTCCTTCGCCCTGGTGCAGGAGTACCGGGCCGGCAGGCTGCCGGTCTTCCACGTGGACCTGTATCGGCTCGACCGCCCGGAGGAGCTCGCCTCGATCGGATTCGAGGAGATCCTCGCCTCGAGCGGCGTGGTGGTCGTGGAGTGGGCCGAGAAGCTGCCTCCGTACCTGCGCCGAGGTGCGCTCGTGGTCCGGATCCACGACCTCGGCGAGGGCTCTCGCCGCATCGAGCTCGTCCGGCGGCCCCGGCGTCCGCCCCGTCCGCGCGGGGACGCCTGAGACGGCCGGTCTCAGTCGAGGCTGTAGTTCGGAGCCTCCTTCGTGATGATCACGTCGTGGGCGTGGGATTCGCGAAGACCCGCGGGCGTGATCCGCACGAAGCGGGCGTCGCGGCGGAGGCCATCGAGGTCGGCGCAGCCGAGGTAGCCCATCCCGGCCCGCAGGCCGCCGACCAGCTGCTCGACGAGCGCCGACAGCGGCCCCTTGTACGGCACCCTCCCCTCGATCCCCTCGGGCACCAGCTTCTTCTCGTCGAACTCGTCCTGGAAGTAGCGGTCCACCGAGCCCCGCCGCATGGCGGCGATGGAGCCCATGCCGCGGTACTCCTTGAAGGTCCGTCCCTGGTAGAGCACGGTCTCCCCGGGAGCCTCCTCCGTGCCCGCGAACAGGCTCCCGATCATGACGGACGACGCCCCTGCGGCGAGCGCCTTCACGATGTCCCCCGAGAACTTGATCCCCCCGTCGGCGATGAGCGGAACGTCCGCCTCGCGGCAGGCGACGTGAGCCTCGGCGATCGCGGTCAGCTGCGGCACGCCCGCGCCCGTCACGACCCGCGTCGTGCAGATGCTGCCCGGGCCGACACCGACCTTGACCGCGTCCACGCCGCGCTCGACGAGAGCCCGCGCCCCCTCGCGGGTGGCCACGTTGCCGGCCACGAGCTGGACGCCGGGGAAACGCTCCCGCAGCGCCTGCACCGCGCGCAGGACGCCCTCGCTGTGGCCGTGGGCCGAGTCCACCACGAGCACGTCCACTTGGGCCTCGACCAGGGCCGCCGCCCGCTCGAGGGTGTCCCGCCCCACGCCCACGGCGGCCCCCACCCGCAGTCGCCCGAGGGCGTCCTTGCAGGCGTTCGGGTACTTGATCTGCTTCTGGATGTCCTTCACCGTGATCAGACCCATCAGCCGGTGCTCGGAGTCCACCACGGGGAGTTTCTCGATGCGGTGCTTGTGCAGGATCTCCTTGGCCTGCTCGAGGGTCGTGCCGACCGGGACCGTGATCAGGTTCTCCCGCGTCATGAACTCCCGGATCGGCCGGTCCGTGGCGGTCACGAACCGCAGGTCCCGGTTCGTGAGGATCCCCACGAGCCGTCGCGACGCGTCCACGATGGGGACCCCCGAGATCCGGTAGCGCGCCATGACCTCCAGCGCCTCGCCGATCCTCCTTTCGGGGGTGAGCGTGACCGGGTCCACGATCATCCCGGACTCCGAGCGCTTCACCTTGTCCACCTCGCGAGCCTGGTCCTCGACGGGGAGGTTCTTGTGGATGATCCCGAGGCCCCCTTCCTGGGCGAGGGCGATGGCCAGGCGTGACTCGGTCACGGTGTCCATGGCCGCGGACACGAGGGGGATGTTGAGGGAGACTGCGCGGGTCAGCCGCGTCCGCGTGTCCACCTGGGAGGGGAGCACGGTGGAGTGCGCCGGCACCAGGAGGACGTCGTCGAACGTGAGCGCCTCGGGGAGCGGTTGTTCGACCATGAAAGCCCCGACCCTCCCGCCCCGTCCGCCGGACGCGGGCACGAGCAAGGCATTCTAGACGGAGGTCAGGAAACCGCCACGCCGGCCCCGTGGCACTTCTTGTACTTCCTGCCCGACCCGCACGGACACGGGTCGTTGCGGCCGACCTTGGCCCCCTTGCGAACGACGGTGGAGACCGCTCCGCGCGCCGCCACCCCGGAAGCCGACGCGGAGGCCGCGCGGAAGATCGCCTCCTGCTCGCGCCGCCTCCGCTCCTCCTCGCGGCGGCGATCCTCCTCGGTCATCGGCTCGAGCAGGAAGAGGAAGCGCACCGCGTCGTCCTCGATCCGCTCCCTCATGGCTCCGAACATGTCGAACGACTCGCGCTTGTACTCCACCAGCGGGTCCCGCTGGCCGTAGGCGCGGAGGCCGATCCCCTCCTTGAGATGGTCCATGGCGAGCAGGTGGTCCTTCCAGGCCGCGTCAATGATCTGCAGCAGGATGTGGCGCTCGTACTGCCGCATGAGGTCCGCCCCGACACGCGCTTCCTTCTCCTCGTAGCGCGCCTCGAGCCGCTGCCACACCTGCTCCACGACCTCCTCCACCGGAAGCTCCCGGGCGCTCACCCGCTCGGGCTCGAGGTCGAGGCCGAAGTAGTGGAGAACCTGCTGCCGGAACGCGTCCACCTCGCGCTCGGCCGGGCTCGGCGCGGAGGCCAGGTACTGGTCGGCGAGCCAGTCGAGGATTTCCCGCGCCTTGGTCAGGACGTACTGCTTCTGCTCCTTTCCCGCCAGCAGCTCCCGGCGGAGCGCGTAGATCTCGTTGCGCTGCTTGTTGTTCACGTCGTCGTACTCGAGCAGGTGCTTGCGGATCTCGAAGTTGCGCTGCTCGACCTGTTTCTGGGCGCGCTCGATGGAGCGGGTCACGAGCCGAGACTCGATCGGGACGCCCTCCTCCATCCCGAGCCGCCGCATGGCGTTCTTCAGCCGGTCGCCGCCGAAGATCCGCATCAGGTCGTCGTCGAGCGACAGGTAGAAGCGGGAGGAGCCGGGATCCCCCTGCCGGCCCGCGCGCCCGCGCAGCTGGTTGTCCACGCGCCGGGACTCGTGCCGCTCGGTCCCGAGGATGTGCAGGCCGCCGAGGGCCACGACCCGGTCGTGCTCCTCGGCGCACTGCCGCCGATACCGCTCGAGGGCCTCCGCGAACGCCGCGTCCCACTCCTCCTGCGGGGTCTCCGCCGGCTTCAGCCCGCGCTGCAGCAGCTCCTGCCTGGCCAAGAACTCCGGGTTGCCGCCGAGGAGGATGTCCGTCCCGCGGCCCGCCATGTTCGTGGCGATGGTCACGGCGCCGATGCGGCCCGCCTGCGCCACGATCTCCGCCTCCCTCTCGTGGTACTTGGCGTTGAGGACGACGTGGGCGATGCCGCGGCGCTTCAGCAGCGTGGACAGGTGCTCCGACTTCTCGATGGAGACCGTGCCGACCAGCACCGGCTGGCCTCGCTGGTGGCAGTCGGCGATCTCCTCGACCACCGCAGCCCACTTCTCCTCCTCGGTCCGGTACACCACGTCCGAGTGCTCGGTGCGGATCAGCGGCCGGTTGGTCGGGATGACGACGACCTCCAGGTTGTAGATCTTGTCGAACTCCACCGCCTCGGTGTCGGCGGTGCCCGTCATGCCGGCGAGCTTCTCGTACATGCGGAAGTAGTTCTGGAACGTGATGGTGGCGAGGGTCTGGTTCTCCCGCTCGATCCGGACGCCCTCCTTGGCCTCGACCGCCTGATGCAGCCCGTCGCTCCAGCGCCGGCCCGGCATCAGCCTCCCGGTGAACTCGTCCACGATGATCACCTGGCCCTCCTTCACCACGTAGTCCACGTCCCGCTTGAAGAGGACGTGCGCCTTGAGGGCCTGATTGACGTGGTGGAGGACCTCCATGTGGGCGGGATCGTACAGGTTGTCGATCCCCAGCAGCTGCTGGCACCGCTCGATGCCCTGCTCCGTGAGGGTCACGGTGCGCGCCTTCTCGTCCACGACGAAGTCGCCCGTGTGCTCGACCTCGTACTGCTTTCCCCCCTGGATGACCGCGCCGCGCTTGAGCTTGGGGATGATCCGGTCGATCCGGTAGTAGAGCTCCGTGGACTCCTCGGCGGGCCCGCTGATGATCAGCGGGGTCCGGGCCTCGTCGATGAGGATCGAGTCCACCTCGTCCACGATCGCGTAGGCGTGCCCGCGCTGGACCATGGCGTCCAGCGAGAACTTCATGTTGTCCCGCAGGTAGTCGAAGCCGAACTCGTTGTTCGTCCCGTAGGTGACGTCGGCCGCGTACGCCTCCTTCCGCTCCCGGTCCCCCATGTCGTGCTGGATGCAGCCGACCGACATCCCGAGGAACCGGTAGATGCGGCCCATCCACTCGGCGTCGCGCCGGGCGAGGTAGTCGTTGACCGTGACCACGTGCACGCCGCGGCCGGCGAGCGCGTTGAGGTAGACGGGCAGGGTGGCCACCAGGGTCTTTCCCTCCCCCGTCTTCATCTCGGCGATCTTGCCCTGGTGCAGGACGATCCCTCCGATCAGCTGCACATCGAAGTGGCGCATGCCGAGCACGCGCCGGCCGGCCTCCCGCACCACGGCGAAGGCCTCGGGAAGGAGGTCGTCCAGGCTCTCGCCGCGGTCGAGCCGCCCGCGCAGCTCCGACCGCTTCGCCCGCAGCTCCTCGTCCCGCAGGGCGGCAACGGCAGGCTCGAGAGCGTTGATGCGCTCGACGAGGGGCCGCAGCCTCTTGAGCGTGCGCTCGTTCTTGGACCCGATGACCTTGGTCAGGACCGCGTTGAGCATCTCGGGCTTTCGGGCGGCCGTGGTGGACTCGCGGCATCCCCACGGGGCCCCCGCGGCGAGAGTATATCAGCCGGTTGCGGCGCGCCGCCGTCGGCGCCGCCCGAAGGCGAACGGCCACGAAAAGCAACCCCCTCCGGGCCGGCGGGGGGGCATGACCATCAGACCCGGAGGGGGTTTGACACTGACCAGGAGGAGGTCATGTCGCGCCGACGTCTGCAGCAAGCGCAGTGCCACCCGGAGAAGCCGCGGAGTCTCGTCGAAGCTCCGGGTTTTCCGGTGCGAACGCTGCGCAACCTCGCCCGCAGGTGCCGTTCGGTGACGCCAGCCTGACGCGCCGCGGCAGCGACGGCGGCGTCGTTTTGACCGCCCGCCGACCGGCGATGTCGCGTCAGTCCGCCGACGCGGCGGCCTCGCGCAGGATGCTGCGGGCGATCACCAGGCGCTGGATCTGGTTGGTGCCCTCGTAGATCTGGGTGATCTTGGCGTCCCGCATGTACTTCTCGATCGGGTAGTCCTTGCAGTAGCCGTAGCCGCCGAACAGCTGCACGGCGTCGGTGGTCACGCGCATGGCGACGTCGGTGGCCATCAGCTTGGCCATGGCCGAGAGCTTGCCGACGTTCTTGACTCCGGCGTCCACCGCGCGCGCCGCCGCGTAGACGAGCTGGCGCGCCGCCTCGATCTGGGTCGCCATGTCGGCGAGCATCCACTGGACTCCCTGGAACGCGTTGATCGCCTGGCCGAACTGCTTGCGCCTTCCCGTGTACTCGACGGCCAGCTCGAAGGCCCCCTGCGCCAGGCCGAGCGCCTGCGCCGCGACGCCGGGTCGGGCCAGGTCGAGCGTCATCATGGCGCTGCGGAAGCCCGCCCCCTCCACGCCGCCGAGAAGGTTGTCCGCCGGCACGCGGCAGTTCTCCAGGTGGATCTCCACGACCGGCACGCAGCGGATCCCCATCTTGTCCTCGTGCTTGCCCACGCGGTAGCCCGGCGTGCCCGCCTCCACCACGAACCCCGAGATCCCCCTCGCCCCCCGGCCCGGGGCCGTGACGGCGAAGATGGTGTTCAGCGAGGCGACCGCGCCCCCCGTGTTCCACTTCTTCTCGCCGTTGAGCACCCAGGACCCGTCGGCGTCCCGCTCGGCGCGGGTCTTCATCGAGGCGGCGTCGGAGCCCGCCTCCTTCTCGGACAGTCCGAAGGCGATCAGCTTCTCGCCGGAGGCGATCCCCGGGAGCCAGCGACGCTTCTGCTCCTCGGTGCCCGCGATCAGGATCGGGAACGAGCCCAGGGCGTTGACCGCGTAGGCGACCCCCATCCCGCCGCAGGCGCGGGAGAACTGCTCGATCACGAGGCACAGGTCCAGGAGGCTCCCGCCCGCCCCGCCGTACTGCTCCGGGACCCACACGCCCGACAGCCCCGCTTCACGGATCGCGCGCTGCACCTCCCAGGGGTACTCCTGCTGCGCGTCGTACTTGGCGGCGACGGGTCGCATCACGCGCTCGGCGAGGTCGCGCGCCCGCTCCATGAACTCCACGTTCGTCGGGGACAGCAGCTCTCGAATCATGACCCCACCCGCCTCCGGTGCCGGCCGGAGCGGGGCACTCTACCATCGGCGGTCGGGGGCGGGCCACGGCGCGGTGGTCGGGGCGAATCCGCTCTGATACGATGCGTCCCTTCGCTCGAGCCCCCCGTGCAAGCCACCGACCACAAGAGCCTCTTTCGCAAGCTCGAGAAGACGCTGGAGAGCATCGAGCGCAGCGAGGAGCTGGTTCCGACGCTGTCCGGCGTCCTCGAGCGGCTCGTCCAGGACTTCCGGGACGACCTGGGCCTGGTGGGGGGCCGCATCTACGCCCGCAGGCAGTCCGGCTACGCCCTCGAATGGGAGGTCCCCGAGGGCCGTGCGCCGCGCGGGTTCCTCATCCCGGTCTCCTACCCGCCGATCCGAGAGCTGCTCGAGCGCGGCTACGTCCTGCACCGGGTCGGGGACCCAGGCGTGGACGCCGGGATCGAGCAGGCGCTCGGCGTCGAGCTGTTCGCGGCCATCGGGATCGGCGAGGACCACATCCTCGCCTTCACGCTGCGGCCGGGCAGCGACGCCGCGGAGGTGCAGAGCCTCCTCGTCACGATGCGGCATGTCCTCAACCTGAAGCTCCGAAAGGAGTGGCTCGAGGATCGCCTCGAGGAGGCCCGGGCCATCCAGCTCTCGCTGCTCCCCGCGGCGCCCCCGAGCTTCGGAGACTTCGACGTCTGGGGCGCGACCGTCCCGGCCGAGGAGGTCGGGGGCGACCTCTACGACTTCATCGAGGTCGGCCCGCGCGACCTCGGCATCGCCGTGGCCGACGCCTCGGGCCACGGGCTCCCGGCGGCCCTCCAGGCCCGCGACGTGTGTATCGGCCTCAGGATGGGTGTGGAGGAGAAGCTGCGCATCACGGCCGCGCTCGAGAAGCTCAACCGGGTGATCCACCGCTCGGCGCTGTCCTCCCGCTTCGTCTCGCTCTTCTATGGAGAGCTGGATCGGAGCGGGCTGTTCGTCTACTGCAACGCGGGCCACACGCCTCCGATCGTCTGCCAGGACGGAGTCTTCGAAGAGCTGCGGCGCGGCGGCATCGTGCTGGGCCCGAACCCGGATGCCCTCTACGACCGGGGCTACGTGCGATTCCGGCCGGGAGCGGTGCTGCTCGCCTACACGGACGGGATCACCGAAGCCGACAACGACCGCGGCGAGTCCTTCGGCGCGGACCGCTTGCGCGAGCTGGTCGGCTCCCGCCCCTGGGGCTCGGCGCGAGAGCTGGTCGAGGCGGTGTTCGCCGCGGTGCGGTCCTTCTCGGGACGGCCCGCTCCGGCCGACGACCAGACCGTCGTCGCCGTGCTGCGCAAGCGCGGCCCCGAGGCGGCCTGACGGCCCGGCCCCGCGACCCCGCCTATCCCTCGAGCAAGAGCAACAGGACCCCGACCGCCGCGATCGCGAGGCCGCTCGCCGTCTCCATGTGTCGCGCCGCGGCGGGGATCCGGATCCGGCGGGCTCCGACGACCCCGAACACCGACAGCGCGACCATCAGCGGCACCGTGGTCGCCGTGTAGGCCACCGTGACCAGCGCGAGCGCCGCGCCGCCCCGCTCGGCCGCGGCGAGCATGAGGGGGAGGACGAGAACGCACGGGTTCACGCCCACGATGACGGCCAGCGAGAAGGCGGTGCGGTCCACACCGCCCTCGATCAGATCGCGGCCCGCCGGGTAGTGGAGGGCGGGCTCGCGGTCGCCGCGACGGTCGTGCGGGCGCGGTCCGCCGCGAGCGCGCCCGCCCGGCGCGGCCCCGCGGTGCAGGAGGCTG
>JBBIHW010000120.1:0-8698 GCA_037446795.1 Acidobacteriota bacterium | reverse complement strand
ACAGCAGCCGTTTCGCGCTGGACCGAGCCTGTCGGAGCGTGTTCCGCGCGATCCACCAGGAGGCGACCGCCACTGCGGCGCCCGACACGATGCCGAGCAGCAGCGGCAGGTAGCTGTCGAACTCGCCGAAACGCACCGTCGGTGCCTCGCAGCCGGAAGAGGCTCGGCCCTCTCCGGCACGATGGCCGGTCGCGTCCGGCGGCGGGAGGGGACAGCGCGGCGGGCTACCGGCCCCCGCGCGGGCCGTGTGGGCCGGTGGGGTTGAACCGAGTCAACCAGGTGGGGATCCCGCGGCCGCTTCAGGCTTCCCCAGCCCGAACGGGCGGGGCATGCACACCGCGGCTCGGAACCGGACCCCCTGCACAGAGGCGTTGGCTCAAGCCATTGCACCCATCACGGGCCCCGCAGGGGCCGATGTTCTCGGATGCTTCTCCCGTGTTCATCGTTCGCGCGCGTCACCGGCCCCGCCGCCGGCAGGACCGGCGGCACGGCCTCCCTGCTCCGCGAGCAGCGCCTCGTCGAGCAGGGTCACCAAGCGGGTCAGCCGGTCGCCGGCGTCGCGCGCGACCCCGGTCCGGCGGACCTCCGAGCACTCCTCTGCAAAGTTCAGCGCCGCGAGGATCGCCAGCCGCAGTGTGTCGGCCGTCCCCGTGGCCTGCGCCAGCTCCTTCATCTTCCTGTCCACCGCGGCAGCGACCTCGCGAAGGGCGCCGGCATCCCGGTCCCCACGGAGGTGATACGTCCGGCCGTAGATGCTCACGGCCACCGGCTCGCCGCTCACAGGGGTCGTTCCCTCCCCCCCGCCCCCGGCTCCCCGGAGTCCGGGGGCGCGGCCTCCTCGCGGAGCTGCCGGATCGCCTCCCGGAGCACGGCTGCGGCCGCTTCGACCCGCTCCGACCACACCGCCTCGGCGGCCCTCGCCGCACGCGCCCAGGTCTCGTGTTCCACCTGCGAGAGGCGGGCGCGTTCCTGCTCGAGCCGGGCCGCCAACCCCTCGCACTCTTCGCGCAGCGCGCGAAGCCGCTCGATGGCCCTCAAGACGCGATCCTCGAGGAGTCTAACGGTCGCTTCGTCCATGTGTCAAATCGTACCGCGTTCCTGTCCGCCCCGTTCGGCCCCGGGCGCCGCGACCGCCAGCCGCTGCGGTCAGGCCCGGAGGCGGCAGCCCGCCTCCCGTTCTGCGGCCCGGACGAGGGCCAGCCGGTACGCCTCGATCTCCTCGTCGGTCAGGGTACGCGACATCGGCTCGAGGACGAAACGGACCGAATAGGAGACCTCCCCCGGGGAAAGCGGCTCCCCGGCGTACACGTCCACGAGCTCGAATCGGGCCCTGCCCCCGGGGGCGGGGACCCGCTCGAGCGTCTCGAGCAGTCGAGACCACGCCGTGCCTCGCGCCAGAACGAACGAGAGGTCCCGGCTGACCGACGGCAGCCGCGACGCGGCCCGGTGGCGGATCGGGATCGCCGGAGCGCGGGCCAGGGCATCGAGATCCACCTCGGCGAGGAGGATCCCGGCCGGCAAGTCGGCGGCGTGGCGCATGTCCGGGTGGAGCTCTCCGGACCAGGCCGCCGCCCCCCCACTCGGCAGCACCCACTCGACCGCCTTTCCCGGGTGGAGGCCGGCGAGTGAGGCCGGCCTTCGCTCGAGGTCGAGCCCGGGCGCGAGGGACGCGACGAGGCGCTCGACCACGCCCGCCATGTCGTACAGGTCGGCCTCGCGCGCCCGGCGGCTCCAGTGGGGAGGCTCCGCCGCGCCCGTCCAGGCGAGGCCCACGTGCGAGGGCTCGCTCGGGAACTGCCCGCGTCCGTGGCCGAGGAACACCCGCCCGACCTCGAACAGGCGGACGTCCCGGACCCCGCGCCGCAGGTTCGATCCGACCGCGGCGAGAAGCCCCGGTGCGAGGGCGCGGCGCAGCCGAGCGAGGCCTTCGCTCAGGGGATTCGAGACGGCGAGGGGCTCGGGGGAGCCCGGCGGGAGGAACGGATCGTCCTGGCCGGGCCCGATCATGGCGTAGCTGAACGCCTCGTGAAAGCCGAGGTGCGCGAGCAGGTCGCGGACGCGCTCCTCGGCAGCGGCGGTCGCGTCGTGCTCGGCGGCCGGGGCGAGCGGGACCGGAGGCCGGGAGGGCACCCGCCCGTAGCCGAGCTGCCGGGCGACCTCCTCCACGAGGTCCGCCTCCCGCTCGATGTCCACGCGCCAGGACGGGACCACGGTCCAGACGACGTCGCCCTCGAGGTTCGGTTCGAGGCCGAGCGCCTCGAGCGCCCTCAGCACGGCCTCGGGACCGGGATCGTAGCCCAGCAGCGCTCGCGCTCGGCCGAGCCGCAGACGCAGCCGTCGCCGCTCGCACGGGCGCGCGCGAACGTCGAGGATCCCCGGCGCGGGGCTCCCGCCCGCCAGCTCCCGGAGGAGCCTCGCCGCGGTCTCCTGCG
Source organism: Acidobacteriota bacterium (assembly GCA_037446795.1). Lineage (GTDB taxonomy): Bacteria > Acidobacteriota > Polarisedimenticolia > Polarisedimenticolales > JBBIHW01 > JBBIHW01. The sequence goes on along the minus strand of JBBIHW010000120.1, from coordinate 6,266 downwards.
CCTCGATCACGGCCTCGGGGTCCGCGCCCCTTTCGAAGCGCTGGCTGGCCTCGGTCGAGATCCCGAGCCGACGCGCGGCGCGACGGACCTGCCGGGGTTCGAACCACGCCGCCTCGATCACCACGTCGCGGGTCTGGCCGCGAATCTCGCTGTCCGCACCGCCGATCACGCCGGCGATCGCCACCGGCCGCGAGGCGTCCGCGATGACGAGCACGGAGGGGTCGAGCGAGCGCTCGACACCGTCGAGGGTCCGCAGCGTCTCCCCGGGCCGAGCCCGGCGCACGACGATCTCCCGGCGGTCGAGGCGGTCGAGGTCGAACGCGTGGATCGGGTGGCCGAGCTCGAGAAGGACGAGGTTCGAGGCGTCCACCACGTTGTTGACCGGCCGCAGGCCGCAGGCCTCCAGGCGGGCGACGACCCAGGCAGGGGAGGCGGCGACCCGAACGCCGCGGACGAGGCGCGCCGTGTAGCGGCGGCAGAGATCCTCCTCCTCGATCCGCGCGCTCACGTGCCGCTCGACGGGCTCGCCCGAGGGCGGGGCCGGTGCCGGTCTCGGCCGCAGCTCCACCCCGAAGGCAGCTGCCAGCTCGCGCGCGATGCCGATGTGGCCGAGGCAGTCGGGGCGGTTCGCTGGCACGTCCACGTCGAGGACCGCGTCCCCGGCGGCGTCCTCGACGGCGTCCACGGGGAGTCCGCGGGACGTGAGCGCCTCGGCGACCTCCGAGGGCTCGGCCTCCAGCGGAACCAGCTCCCGCAGCCAGGACAGGGAAATCCTCATCCCGTCCCGTCCCGGTTCACGAGGAGAACTGCCGGAGGAACCGCAGATCGTTTTCCATGAGCAGCCTCAGGTCGTCCACGCCGTAGCGCATCATCGCGATCCGGTCCACGCCGAGGCCGAAGGCGAATCCGCTCCACCGTTCCGGGTCGAGCCCGACCGCCTCGAACACCGCCGGGTGCACCATTCCCGCCCCTCCCATCTCGAGCCATCCCGTTCCCTTGCAGGCCCGACAGCCTCTCGCCCCGCACACGGTGCACGAGATGTCGAACTCCGCTCCCGGCTCGACGAACGGGAAGTAGCCGGGGCGCAGGCGGACCTCCACGTCCGGCCCGAACACCCACTTCCAGACCACGTCCATCGTCCCCTTCAGGTCCGCGAGCGAGATGGCCTCGTCCACGACGAGGGCCTCGAGCTGGTGGAACATGGGCAGGTGCGTGGCGTCCATGTCGCGCCGGTACACCCTGCCCGGGCAGATCATCCGGATCGGCGGTGGGCGGCGGCGGAGGGTGCGGATCTGCACCGGCGAGGTGTGGGTCCGGAGCAGCAGTCCCCCCTCGAGGTAGAAGGTGTCGGTGGCGTCGCGCGCCGGGTGGTCGGGCGGGAGATTGAGGGCCTCGAAGTTGTGGAAATCGTCCTCCACCTCGGGCCCCACCTCCACGGTGAACCCCATGTCGCGGAAGATCCGCTCGAGATCGCGCCGGACCAGGGTCACGGGGTGCAGGGAGCCGGACCACGGACGGCGCGGCGGAAGGGAGAGGTCGAGCCGGTCGGTCTCGACCGCCGCCCTGCGGGAGGCCCTGCCCGCCTCCTCCGCCGCCAGCGCGATCGCACGCTCGAGCCGCTCCTTCAGGGCGTTGAGCGCGCGGCCGGCCTCGGGCCGCTCGGTCGCCGCCAGCACGGGGAGCTGCCGGACCAGGAGGGTCAGCTCCCCGCGGCGCCCGAGGAACCGGATCCGAACCGCCTCGATGGCCCGGGGATCGCTCCCGGCGCCGGCGAGAGCCCGCTCGAACTCGCGCTCGATGCGGGCGAGATCTTCCTTCACGAGGACCTGCTACGCCGTCGCCTCGCGGACCGCGGCCACCAGCCTGGAGAAGGCGGACGGGTCGCGCACCGCCAGGTCGGCCAGCACCTTGCGGTCGAGCTCCACGCCCGCCGTCTTCAAGTCGTGCACCAGGGCGGAGTAGGTCGTCCCGTTCTGGCGGGCGGCGGCGTTGATCCTCAGGATCCACAGCCGCCGGAAGTCGCGCTTGCGCGCACGCCGGTCGCGGTAGGCGTAGCGCAGCGACTTCTCCACCTGCTGCTTGGCGATCCGGTAGAGCTTGGACTTGGCCAGGTAGTAGCCCTTGGCCCGCCGGAGGATCTTCTTCCGCTTCAGGCGGCGCTTGTTGCCGCGCTTGACTCGAGCCATTCGGTCCTCCTCGCGCCCGCGCGTTACGCGTAGGGAAGCATGCGCGCGACGCGCTTGCGGTCCGCCGGCGACACGAGCGCCGGCATGTCGAGCGAGCGCTTCCGCTTCGTGGTCTTCTTGGTCAGGATGTGGCTCTTGTAGGCCTTCGACCGCTTGAACTTGCCCGTCGCGGACATGCGAAACCGCTTGGCCGCTCCGCGGTGCGTCTTCAGCTTGGGCATCGTCGTTTCCCCCTTCTGTCGAGGCAGGATCGCGGGCGTCAGGGCTCGTTCCGCCGCTCCTTGCGGAGCCGGCGCGCCTCGCCGAGGAACGACTCGAGCTCCATGCTCCCGCGGTCGCCCTCCCGGCGGGAGCGGACCGCGACCGCGCCGGAGGCCGCCTCGCGATCCCCCACGACGAGCATGAACGGGACCTTGTCGAGCTGCGCGTCGCGCACCTTGGCGCCGATCTTCTCGTTCCTGCCGTCGAGGCCCGCCCGGAACCCCTCCTCCCGCACCCGGGCCAGGACTCGCTCGGCGTAGGAGAGGGCGCGGTCGGTGATCGGCAGCACCCGGACCTGTTCCGGGGCGAGCCAGAACGGAAAGGCGCCCGCGCAGTGCTCGATCAGGATGCCGAGGAACCGCTCGAGGGAGCCGAGCATCGCGCGGTGGATCACCACCGGGCGCCGCTCGCGGTCGTCCCGGTCCACGAACCGCAGGTCGAACCGTTCGGGCAGCACGTAGTCGAGCTGCACGGTGCCGAGCTGGTGCTCGCGCCGCAGGGCGTCCTGAACGAGGAAGTCGATCTTCGGGCCGTAGAAGGCCCCCTGACCCGGACTGACGGCGTACGCGTGCCCCGACCCGCGCAGGGCGTCCTCGAGCGCCGCCTCGGCCTCGTCCCACTGCGCGTCGGAGCCCGCGCGGTCGGGCGGCCGGGTGGACAGCAGGATGCGCACCGCCGGGAAGCCGAACATGCCGTAACATTCCAGGATCATCCGGACGACCGCCCCGACCTCCTCCTGGATCTGCTCGGGAGCGCAGAAGATGTGGGCGTCGTCCTGGGAGAAGCTCCGGACGCGGGTGAGGCCGGCGGTCACTCCGGACCGCTCGTAGCGGTGCAAGCGCCCGAAGTCGGCGAGCCGCACCGGCAGCTCGCGGTACGAGTGCCGCTTCTCGGCGAACATCAGGCAGTGGCCCGGGCAGTTCATGGGCTTGACGGCGAACTGCCGGCCCTCGGCCTCGGTGAAGAACATGTTCTCCCGGTAGTGGTCGTAGTGGCCGGACCGCTTCCAGAGGGAGGCGTCGAAGACCTGGGGCGTGATCACCTCGTCGTATCCGTACCGCTCGTACAGCTCTCGCACGTAGCCGACCAGGAGGTTGTAGACGATGGCTCCCTTCGGGCGGAAGAAGGGGCTGGCCGGAGCCTCGGCGTGGAAGGAGAACAGGTCGAGCTCGGCTCCGAGCTTTCGGTGATCGCGGCGGCGCGCTTGCTCGAGCCTCCGCAGGTGGTCGTCGAGCTCTTCCTGCGTGAAGAACGCGGTGCCGTAGATCCTCTGGAGCATCTTGTTGCGCTCGTCGCCGAGCCAGTAGGCGCCGGCGACGGACAGAAGCTTGAAGGCCCGCAGCCGGCCGGTGGACGGGACATGGGGTCCGCGGCAGAAATCGGTCCAGCCCCCCTGCCGGTAGATGGACACCGTCCGGTCGCCCTTCGTCGTGGCGAAGTAGACCTTGTAGGGCTCGTCCTCGCGCTCGAAAAACGCGATCGCCTCCTCTTTGGGCAGCTCGATCCGCTCGATGGGCAAGTCGCGTCCCACGATCTCGCGCACGCGCGCCTCGATCGCCTGGAGATCCTCCTGGGTGAACGGCTCCGCCCGGTCGAAGTCGTAGTAGAAGCCGTCCTCGATGACCGGGCCCTGGCCGATCTTGGTCCCCGGGAACAGCTCCTGGACCGCCTGCGCCGTGGCGTGGGCGGTGGAATGGCGCAGGACCTCGAGGGCCTCCGGCTCCCCGGGCATGACGAACTCCACGCGCGCGTCGCGGGCGATCGGGCGGGTCAGGTCGGCCAGCGCCCCGTCGATCCGCGCGGCCACGGCCTGCTCCGCCAGCGACGGGGCGATCGTGCGCGCCAGGTCGGCGGGCGTGGTCCCTGCGGGCACCTCGCGGACGCTCCCGTCGGGTAGAGTCACCCGGATCGCCGCCGCCGTTTCCTGCATCGCTCGGGGTTCCCTCGTCCGAAACGCGCGCGCCGGGCTCCCACTCTACCGCGGCAGCAGCGGGAAGCGCACGCTGGTAGGCGCGGGCGGTTTCGAACCGCCGACCTCTACCGTGTCAAGGTAGCGCTCTACCCCTGAGCTACGCGCCTTCGGGTCCGGCCGCGCGCATCGCGACGGGCGAACCTAACATAGCGTGCAAAGCCTGTCAACGAAAGGAGTTCGGTGGATCGCGCGCGCGGGGTCCCCGCCGCCTGCGCGGTTGATTCGGCAGGCCCCTTTCGCTACCATCGCGCCGCGCGTTCGTCCCCTGGGAGCGCCGGAGCCGGCCACCATGCTCGTCGTGATGAAGAAGGGGAGCACGCCCGAGGATCTCGAGCGTGTGGTGCGGCGGGTCGAGGAGCTCGGATTCCGGGCGCACGCGATTCCAGGGAGCGAGCGGACGGCCGTCGGCATCACCGGCAACGCGGGGCCGCTCGACCCGGCCCTCTTCGAGATGCTGCCGGGCGTGGCCGAGGCGGTTCCGGTCACGCGCCCCTACAAGCTCGTCAGCCTCGAGGTCAAACCGGACCCCACGGTGATCTCGGTGGGGCCGGTCAGGATCGGAGGCGGACGCTTCACGGTCATCGCGGGCCCCTGCGCCGTCGAGGACGAGGAGCAGCTGCTCGCGACCGCGCGCGCGGTCAAGGAGGCGGGGGCCGACATGCTGCGGGGAGGGGCGTACAAGCCCCGCACGAGCCCGTACAGCTTCCAGGGGCTGGGCGAGAAGGGACTCAAGATGCTGGCACGGGCGCGGGAGGAGACGGGGCTCCCGGTGGTCACGGAGGCCGTGGACGAGGTCTCCCTGGACCTGATCGAGGAGCACGGCGACGTGATCCAGATCGGCGCCCGCAACATGCAGAACTTCAGCCTGCTCCGGCGCGCCGGCCGCAGCCGCAAGCCGGTGCTGCTCAAGCGGGGGATGTCGGCGAACCTCGAGGACCTGTTCATGTCCGCGGAGTACGTCCTGAGCGAGGGGAACTACAACGTCATCCTGTGCGAGCGCGGCATCCGCACCTTCTCGAACCACAGCCGGTTCACCCTGGACCTGTCCATCCTTCCCGTGGTGAAGTCGCTGTCGCACTTGCCGATCCTCGTCGACCCCAGCCACGGAACCGGGCACCGCGACCGGGTGGGGCCCATGGCCCGCGCGGCGCTCGCCGCGGGAGCGGACGGCGTGATGGTGGAGGTCCATCCCGCGCCCGACCACGCGCTGTCGGACGGGCCCCAGGCGCTCTTGCCGGAGCAGTTCCGGCAGCTCGTGGACGAGCTTCGCAGCATCGCCGCCATCGTCGGGGCCCGCGCGGTGTCCGGGCGGTGATCCGGTTCACGCTGGGAGACTTGCAGCTGACGGTCCTGCCCGCAGGAAGGCTGCGGCTGGACGGCGGGGCGATGTTCGGGATCGTCCCGAAGGCGCTGTGGGAGCGGCGTCGCCCGGCGGACTCGCGAAACCGCATCGCGCTGGCCATGAACCTCCTGCTGATCGAGGACGGCCGGCAGCGGATCCTGGTGGACACCGGAGCGGGAACCGCCTGGGACGAGAAGGGGAGGGACCTCTATGGGCTCGAGACCTCTCCCGCCGCGCAGATCCTCGCCCCGGCGGGACTGCGGCCCGACCAAGTGGACGTCGTCGTGAACTCCCACCTCCACTTCGACCACGCGGGCGGGAACACGGAGCGTCTGGCGGACGGCCGCTTCGCCCCCGCCTATCCGAACGCGCGGTACGTCGTCCAGCTGGGCGAGCTGCGCACGGCGAGGAACGTGAACGAGAGGACGCGGGGGTCCTATCGCTCCCAGGACTTCGAACCGCTCGACTCGGACGTGCGGCTGAGCGCGGTGGACGGCTCGGCGTG
>JBBIHW010000119.1:0-8771 GCA_037446795.1 Acidobacteriota bacterium | reverse complement strand
TCGCGCTGCCCGCCGCGCACGCCTCCGGCCCGCAGGCTCGGAGCGTCGGCGACCGCCCTCCGGAAAAGCCTCGGCCCCTCGCCGTTCTGCGCGGAGTGGCTCTTCGGGCCGCTGCGGGCTGCCGCCGCCCGGCGGGACGGCCATCTCCGCGGTCCTGCGGCGTCCTTCCATGGTCGTCCGGGCTACGGGCCGGGGCGCGAGGGTCTGCGGCGCTGACCCGAGGAGGGGATCCGGAGTTCCTCCCGGTACTTCGCCACCGTGCGCCGCGCGATCTGCAGCCCGTCCTCCTGGAGCCGCTTCACGATGGCGGCGTCGGAAAGCGGCCGGCGCGGGTCCTCCGCGGCGACGATCTTGCGGATGCGCTCCTTGACCGTCAGGGAGGACACCGCCTCCCCGCCGTACGTGGATGCGATCCCGCTGTGGAAGAAGAACCGCATCTCGAACACGCCGCGGTGCGTGTGCATGTACTTCTGGTTGACGACCCGGCTCACGGTGGACTCGTGCATGCCGATGTCCTCCGCCACGTCCCGCAGGACGAGCGGCCGCAGGCGCTCGATCCCGTGGTCGAGGAAGTCCCGCTGGAACTTCACGATGGACCGGGCCACCTTGTAGATGGTTCGCTGGCGCTCCTCGAGGCTCTTGATGAGCCGGAAGGCGGAGCGCAGTTTGCCGCGCACGTAGGCGCGCGCATCGGGGTCCGTGTCCCTCCTCCCGCGCTCCATCATGCGGCGGTAGACCGGGCTGATCCGCAGCCGCGGGAGGCCCTCTTCGTTGAGCAGCACCTGATAGTCCTCGCCGATCTTCACGACGATAACGTCCGGGACGACGTAGACGCTTCGCTCGGTGTTGTATTTCCTGCCCGGCTTGGGATCCAGGCCGCGGATGATCTCGATCTCGGCTTCGAGGTCGTCGAGCTCGAGCGACAGCTCCTGCGCCAGCTCCCGGTAGCGGCGCGCCTGGAGCTTGTCCATGTGGTGTCGGACGATGGTCTCGGCGGGCGTTCCCTCCTCGCCGAGATGCCGGAGCTGGATGCAGAGGCACTCGACGAGGTCCCGCGCGGCGACACCGGGCGGGTCGAAGCTCTGCACGAGGGCCAGGGTGGCCTCCACCTCCTCGGGAGGGTAGCCGCCCATCTGTTGGATCTCCTCGACGGTGGCCAGGAGGTAGCCGTCCTCGTTCAAGTTCCCGATGATCGCCCGGCCGATCTCCTTCCGCAGCGGCGAGGAGGTGTTCAGGTCGAGCTGCCAGGTCAGGTGATCGGCGAGGCTCGCCGGCTTGACGAGGGTGTTCTCGAAGGACGGCAGCTCCTCCCCGGTCTCCACCGGAGGTCTCGGCACGTAGCCGACGTCCACGTCCTGAAAGTATGCCTCGTAGTCGAAGTCCTCCAGAGGATCGGCAGCCTTCTCCTCCTCCGCCGCTCCCTCCTCGGTCGCGGACTCTTCGGACTCCGCGCGCTCCGCCGGGGCGGCGCCCTCCTCGGTCACCTCCTCGAGGACCGGGTTGTCCGTCAGCTCCTGCTGGATCTCCTCGACCAGGTCCAGCTTCGACATCTGCAGCAGCTTGATGGCCTGCTGGAGCGACGGCGTCATGATGAGCCGCTGGCTCATCCGGACGCTCAGCTTCTGCTCTAGAGCCATCTTGCTCCACCCGCGGAATGGTCAGTGCAACCTGAAGTGCTCGCCGAGGTAAACCCGCCGGACTTCGGCGTCGGACGCCAGCTCCGGCGGCGTTCCGTGCCTGAAGATTCGACCCTGGCTGATAATATACGCGCGGTCGGTGATCTGTAAAGTCTCGCGCACATTGTGATCCGTGATGAGCACGCCGATGTCGCGCTGCTGCAGGCGCCGCACCAGGTGCTGCAGCTCGGCCACCGCGATGGGATCGATCCCGGCGAACGGTTCGTCGAGGAGCATGTAGCGCGGCTCGACGGCGACGGCGCGCGCGATCTCCGCCCTCCGGCGCTCCCCTCCCGACAGGGCGTAGCCGGGCGTGCGGGCCACGGCCGACAGCCCGAACTCCTCGAGGAAGGCTCGGCACCGCTCGCGGGCTTGCGAGGCGTCGATCCCGCGGATCTCGAGGACGGCGAGCAGATTCTCCTCGACGGTCATGCGGCGGAAGATGGACGGCTCCTGGGGCAGGTAGCCGATCCCCCTCCGGGCGCGCACGTACATCGGGGTCGCGGTGATGTCCTCCCCGTCGAAGAGGACCCGCCCCGCGTCGGGGCGCACCAGGCCGAGAATGAGGTAGAAGGAGGTCGTCTTGCCGGCTCCGTTCGGCCCGAGCAGGCCGACGACCTCGCCGGGGGCGATCCGGATGGACACCCCGTCCACCACCGCGCGGCCCCGGTACCGCTTCGCGAGCCCTTCCGCGACGAGTCCCGCCTCTGCCGGAAGGGGCGCGGCCCCGGTCCGCTCGCCCGAGGGTTCGATGCGTGCCTCGATGGCGGGCTCCTTCATCGCTCGAGTACGGCCCCCGAGCCTCGCACGCGCGCTCGGTCCGCCTCCCCGGAGTCCACCTCGAGGGTCCCGTCGCGCAGGACATAGCGTAGCCGGCGGCCCGTCACCGTACCCCCCGCCTCCCCGGCCCTTCGAACCGAGGCAGGCCGCTGATCCCCGAATAGGTGGACGACACCGGCCGCCGGCTCGTAGACGAGCCGGTCGGCCTCCCCCGTGACCAGGGCCGCCTTTCCCGAGCCGGAATGGGCCTGGAACTCGAAGCGCGCCTCGCCCTGGGCGCGGACCACCCGGAGGGCGCTCCCGCCCCCCTCCTCGAAGTCCACCTCCATCCGGGCGGCCTCGACCCACCCCTCGGCCTGCCGACATCGAACCGCTCCCTCGAACACGGCGCGCGAGCGGCCGCCGGCATACTCGAGCCGCTCGGCGCCGACCTGGAGGAAGCCGCTCTCGCCGCTCGAGTCCCGCCCTTGCCGTGGGACGCGGACGCGAACGTCGCCGCGGGCCTCGAGCGTGTCGGCGGCCTGGTCTATGTCCACCCGATCGGCCGACAGGTTCCGGTCGGCCTGCCACGCCCGGACGTCGCCCGAGAAGGAAAGCCTGCGGCCCGAGCTGGCGGCATCGAGTTCGGCGGCGACGAAGTGTACCGCCTCGCTCGCGGAGAACAGCCCGCCGGGCCGCGCCGCCCTCCGTCCGGCCGCATCCGGCAGGAGGCTGGCGGCCACACTGCCGTCCGCGTGCATGCTCTCCCCCGTCGAATCGCCCGTGATCCGGTCTCCGGACACGCGCATCCTGTCGCGGGCCCAGCGGGCCCGAGCCGGTCCCTCGCCCTCGAGCGTCGCGGTGACGCGACCTGCGGCATCCACGTCGAACAGCGCCCGGGCCCCCTCCCCCGACCCCGCCGGCCCCTCGAACTTGACCGAGCCGAGGGCTTCGGCGTGATCGAGGCGCCCGGCCGGACCCAAACGCGCCCGCAAGCGCTCGGCGACGAGGACCGCCTCGCCGCCCGACCACACGCCCTCGAGGCGTACGCCTCCGTCCGCCTCGACATCCCACCCGTTCCCGTCGGGATCGGCGTGCGCTTCCAGGCGATCCGAAAAGAGGCGCGAGCCGCCCTGCTCGACGGAGACCCCATCGTCGAGCGCCGCGCGCCACGGCTCGCCCTCGCCATCCCATTCGAGCTCGACAGCCGACGCGCGAACGTGGAGGTCGGGGCCCGCGCCCCGGCGGACGGACCCGCGCACCGCCCCTTCGGCCACGGCCCGGCGCAGGCGGCCTCCGTCAGGGCGGAACAGCCGGACCGACTCGGCCGTGAACTCCGCGCCCGACCGCTCTCCGCGAACCGCGCCCACGAGCTCGACGTCGCGTCCGCGGTCGCGGACCAAGGCCCGACTCGCCTGCAGTCGGCCTCCCTCCGCGGTTTCGATCTCCACCCCGAAGAGCTCGGCCGGTGCGCCCCGCAACCCGTAGACGACCGAGCTCGCCCGCCCGTCCCAGCCCGACGTCCGCACGCGCACCTCGCCGAGCGAGCGCGCCTGGCCGGCTGCCTCGTCCATCTCGAGGGCGGGGATCGTCAGGTGCACGCCGGAGGCCCGGTCGTCGAGCTGGACGGCACCTTCCAGGAGCACCTTCCTGCGGCCCGGCCGGCCCTCGACGGCGCCCCGCTCCGCCCGCAGCACGAGCGGAGGGCCGCCCTCGCGGTCCACCTCGATGGGGTCGATCCCCTCGAGACGGTAGATGCCCCGTTCGTCCACCTGTCCCGAGCGAGCCTTGAGGGACAGCCGGCGCGCTCCGCCGAGGAGCTCGGTGAACTCCACCCGTTCCACACGAGCGCCGGCCGGGGGCCGCTCGGCGACGGGGCCGCTGCGGGCGGCGGGCCTCGAGCGGATCTGCCAGAACACCAACCCCGCGAAGGGAACGAGCAACGCGGGCAGCAGCAGCCGCAGGAGGCGAATCCGCCGCACCTCCGTTCACTTCCCCGCGAATCGGGGCTTCCGCTTCTCGAGGAACGCCCGCGTGCCCTCCCGCATGTCCTCCGTGGCGAAGGCGAGGCCGAACAGCGCGGACTCGAGCCGCAGCGCACGTTCGAGGGGAAGGTCTGCGCCTTCGTAAACGGCCTCGAGCGCCAGCGACAGCGCCGAACGGCTCTTGGACAGAAGCTGCGCCGCGTAGGCGGCCGCCTCCTCGCGCAGGCGCGCGGCGGGAACCACGCGGTTGACGAGCCCGATGCGCCGGGCCTCCTCCGCGTCCACTGCCTCCCCCGTGAGCACGAGGTGGAGCGCCCTGCCGCGACCGACGAGGCGGGCGAGCCTCTGCGTCCCGCCCGCGCCCGGGATGAGGCCCAGGCCCACCTCCGGCTGGCCGAACCGCGCGGTGTCCGCCGCGAGCCGGAGGTGGCAGGCCATGGCGAGCTCGCAGCCTCCGCCGAGGGCGAAGCCGTTGACGACGGCCACCACCGGTTTCGGCGCGCGCTCGAGCGCGCGCAACGCCTCCCCGAGCTGCCGGGAGAACGCTTCGGCTTCGGACGGTCCCATGGCGGCCAGCTCCTCGATGTCCGCCCCGGCGACGAACGCCTTGTCGCCGGCCCCGGTGACCAGAATGACGCCGACCCGGGGATCTTCGCCCACGAGGCGCGCGGCGCGCGCCAGCTCTTCCGCGGTGCGGCGGTCGAGCGCATTCAGCTTGTCCGGGCGATGGACCGTGATCCAGGCGACCCCCTCGCTCGCGGAGACCAGCAGGTTCTCGTAGCTCGATGCCGTCACGGCCGCTCGTCACCCGTCCGGGGCTCGTCAAAAATGGTGGCGCGCGTTGAGCGCCTCGCGCCGGTAGTCCTTGCCTTCGACCCTCACGATAACGCACATCTCGTAGATCCGCGACATCAACGCGTCCCCCAGGCGATCACGCAGGGTGAGGCCCTCCAGGCGCGAGCGTTCCGCGTCGGGGAGATCCGTTTCGTCCCCCGTCAGCCGGTTCGAGGTGAGCACGACGGGCCGCTCGTCGTTGTACCGCTGCGCGAGAATGTCGTGGAGGACATCCTGCACCCACGGCGTGATCCGCCCCGCTCCGAGGTCGTCGAGCACCAGCACCTCCACGCCCCACAGGCGCGACAGCAGCTCGTGCTCGGCCTGGGCGACCGGCGAGCTGTAGGAGAACTGGAGCTCCTTGAGAAGCTCGCGATGCTCGTAGAAGAGCACCGGCGTCTGCTTGTGCGCGCACAGCTCTCGGGCGATGCTCACCGCGAGGTGCGTCTTTCCGGTCCCCGGGCTGCCCAGAAACAGGAGCCCCAGCTTGAAGCCCGGATCGCCCCACCGCTCCACCCACTTCCGCGACTGTTCCAGCGCGATCCCGTGACTCGGGTGGTGCACCTCGAAGGTGTCGAAGGCGCAGTGGGCGTACCGCTTGGGAATGCGCGCAGCCTGCAGCAGACGCTCACCCCGACGTTGGCGGCGGCACGCGCACTCGGCGGCGACGGCCACGCCGTCGCCGCCCGTCCGCAGCGCAAACCCCGTGCCGCGGCAGACGGGGCAGGAAGCCTCCACCGCGCCCTCCCTCCCCCTCAGTTGAGGTAGCCCCGGAGCTCCTGGCACTTCTGCGAGCGATGAAGCTTCTCGAGAGCCTGCGCCTCGATCTGGCGGATGCGCTCCCGCGACAGGTTCATCATCTCGCCGATCTCCTTCAGCGTCTTCGGCTCGCGCCCATCCAGCCCGAACCTCAGCCGGATGACCATCTCTTCCTTCTCGTCGAGCTCGTCGAGAGCCTGGGCGAGGATCCGCTTGAGCGAGCTCCGGAGAAGGACCGTGTCGGCGGCGGGGATCGTGGCCTGCTGCAGCTTGTCCCCGAGGCGGAACTCGTGCTCCTCGTCGATGACCGCCGACAGCGAGATGTTCTCGTCGGCCACCTGGAGCAGATTGGTCACGTCCTCGACGCTCACCTCGACCCGCTCGGCGATCTCCTGGGCCGAGGGGCTCCGCTGCAGCTCGGCCCGGAGGTCCGCCTGGGCCTTGCCGATCCGGTAGAGCAGGTTCGCCTGCTTCTGGGGCAGCCGGAAGGCGCCGCTCTGATTCGACAGGGCGTGGATGATGGCCTGCCGGATCCACCAGACGGCGTACGTGATGAACTTGACGTTCTTGGCGGGATCGAACCGCTTGGCGGCCTCGATGAGCCCGATGTTCCCCTCGTTGATGAGGTCGAGGAAGGACAGCCCGCAGCCCCTGTACTTCTTCGCGTAGGAGACCACGAACCGCAGGTTCGCCTCGACGAGCTTTCGGAGCGCCTGCCGGTCCCCCTTCTGGATTCGCCGGCCGAGCTCCCGCTCTTCCTCGGCCGTGACGCGGGGCAGCCGCGAGATCTCCCTCAAGTACTTCTTGAGGGATTCCGAGCCACCTCCTCGCGACTCGTCGCGCTCCTCGTCCATCGCAGCGCCGCCGGGCCGGGAGTATATCACCCCCTTCGGCCCCGCTCCGAAACGATCGGCGCGAAGGTGAACGAGGCGATCAGCGGACGGGCACGTGCACGGCCGATCGCGGCGAGCCGCCCTTGTGCACCGTGACCGTCAGGAGCCCGTTCCGGTACGTCGCCGAGGCCTCCCCACGGTCGGCGCCGGGTGGCAGGGGGAATCGGCGATGGAACCTGCCGTAGCTTCGCTCCACGCGGTGGTAGGCCTCGACCGCGTCCGCCTCGCCCGCCATCTTCCTCTCGCCCTCGACCACCAAGCCGTCGGCTTCGATGCGGACGTCGAGGGCCTGCGGCTCGACCCCCGGCAGCTCCACCACGGCGACCCAGCGGTCCTCGGTCTCCAGCACGTCCGCCGTCGGGATCCAGCCGCCGGCTCCGCCCTCGGGGCTGTAGTCCGTGCGCCCGATCGCGGCGTCGAACAGCTGGTTGAGGCGCCGCTGGACGCTGACCAGCTCCTTGAGCGGATCCCACCCTTGTTCTCCCACCGGCCCTCCTTCGCGCCCGGGCGGCGACCTGGGCGCGGCGGGGTTCAGTTCCGCTGCTTCTCGTCCACCACCTCGGCGTCAATGACCTCGTCGGGCTTGCCGCCGGAGGCCCCGCCGGGCTCCGCCCCCGCCTTCGCTCCGGCCCCGGCCGCGGTCCTGCTGTAGATGACCTCTGCCAGTCGGTGGGAGGCGCGCTCGAGTCGCTCCGTGGCGGCCCGGATCTCGTCCCGCCCTCCCCGCTCGAGGGCCTTTCGGACCTCCTCGAGGGCCTCGCGGACCGGGGCGGCCTCGGCCTCCGACAGCTTGTCGCCGGCCTCCCGCAGGGTCTTGTCCACCTGGTAGGCGAGCATGTCCGCGCGGTTGCGAGCCTCGGCGGTCTCCCGCCGCTGCCGGTCCTCGGCGGCGTGCGACTCGGCGTCGCGCACCATGCGCTCCACCTCGTCCTTGGACAGGCCGGAAGAGGCCTGGATCTGGATCTTCTGCTGCTTGCCGGTTCCGAGGTCCTTGGCCGAGACGTGGACGATCCCGTTCGCGTCGATGTCGAAGGTGACCTCGATCTGCGGCACGCCGCGCGGGGCCGGCGGAATGCCGTCCAGGATGAACCGGCCGAGGGTCTTGTTGCCCTCGGCCATCTCGCGCTCGCCCTGCAGCACGTGGATTTCCACGCTGGTCTGGCCGTCGCTCGCCGTGGAGAACACCTCGCTCTTGCGCGTGGGGATCGTGGTGTTCCGCGGGATGAGCCGCGTGAAGACGCCTCCGAGGGTCTCGATCCCGAGAGACAGCGGCGTGACGTCGAGGAGCAGGATGTCCTTGACCTCTCCTCCCAGAACGCCCGCCTGAACCGCTGCTCCGATCGCCACCACCTCGTCCGGGTTCACGCCCTTGTGAGGCTCCCTCCCGAAGAAATCGCGGACCATCTGCTGCACCCTGGGGATCCGGGTCGAGCCGCCGACCAGCACGACCTCGTCAATGTCCGAGGGCCGGAGGCCGGCGTCCTCGATGGCTCGCTTGCAGGGACCGAGGGTGCGCTGGAGGATGTCCTCGACCAGCTGCTCGAAGCGCGCCCGCGTGAGCTTCATCTGGAGGTGCTTCGGGCCGCTGGCGTCCGCGGTGATGAACGGCAGGTTGATCTCCGTCTCGGTGAGCGTGCTGAGCTCGCACTTGGCTTTTTCCGCCGCCTCCCGCAGCCGCTGCAGCGCCATCTTGTCCCGCGACAGGTCGATCCCCTGGTCCTTGCGGAACTCGGAGATGATCCACTCCATCACGCGCTGATCGATGTCGTCCCCTCCGAGGTGCGTGTCCCCGTTGGTGGACTTGACCTCGACCACGCCCTCGCCCACCTCGAGGATCGAGATGTCGAACGTGCCGCCGCCGAAGT
>JBBIHW010000118.1:2299-8794 GCA_037446795.1 Acidobacteriota bacterium | reverse complement strand
CTCGTCGAACTCGGTCGAGGACCCGAAGGACCACCAAGGAGATCCGCATTGCGTTCACCTCAAGCGCGCGTTCTCGTCTCCGCCGGACTCGCTCTCGCCCTGGCGCTTGCTGGCTGCGGAAGGGGAGGAGGAGAGCGGGCCGGTGCGTCGGCTCCGGCCGCCGCCTCGGCGTCTGCTGCACCCGCGGTTTCGGGCGCGCCCGGACCTGCCGGCCCCGGACCCTCCGAGCGCGGCACCGTCGCGCCCACCGCGAAGGCTCCCCGCGCACCCTCGCGCCGGCCTGTGGCCGAGGTCAACGGCGCTCCGATCCTCGAGCGCCGGGTTCTCGAGGTCGCCGCCCTCAACAAGCTCCGCGCCGAGGCCGAGGGCAAGGTGTTCTCGGAGGAGGACGAGCGCCGGCTGAGGGCCGCCTCCCTCGACCTGTTGATCGAGGCCGAGCTGATGATCCAGGCGGCTCGCGAGCGCGGGCTCGCGGTGAGCCCGGAGGAGGTCGAGGCGGAGGTGCGGTCCGCCCGCGCCCGCTTCGACACGGACGAGGCGTACGCCGACTACTTGCGGGAGGCGCAGCTCACCGAAGAGGAGGTCCGCGAGGAGGCCGAGCGGCGACTCCTCATGAACGCGTACAAGAAGTCCGTCCTCGGGCAGACGCCGGTGACCGACGAGGACGCTCGCCGGTTCTACGAGGAGAACAGGGCGTTGTTCGTCGAGCCCGAGAAGGTCCGCGTGGCGAACATCCTCGTCCGGGCCAAGCAGGACGACCCGCCGGCGCTCCGGGACCAGGCGCGCAAGCGCGTCCAGGAGGCGCGCCAGCGCGTCCTCGCGGGGCAGGACTTCGCCGCGGTCGCCCGAGAGTACTCCCAGCACCCCACCGCGACGCGAGGCGGCGACCTCGGCTTCATCCCGAAGGGAGCGCCGGCGATCCTTCCGAAGTTCGAGGAGGTGGCCTTCTCCACGCCGGTGGGGGACGTGTCCGACGTGTTCGAGACGCCGTTCGGGTTCAACGTGCTCAAGGTGGTCGAGAAGAAACCCGAGGAGCCGCTTCCCTTCGAGCGGGTGCGGGCCGAGATCCTGGTCCAGCTGGGCATGATGCGGGACAGCGAGGCGCTGAGCGCGCACCTGGCGGAGCTGAGGAGGTCCGCCAAGATCCGGGTCCTCGACCCGGCCTACCTCCCGCCCGAGCCGAAGGCGGAGGCTTCCGGCGCGGCGGAGACGGGCAAGGCGCCGGCCTCGAGGTAGACGCTCAGCGAGGGGCCACCCCCCCGAGCCGCTCCTCCGCCTCGACCCGGAAGAAGCGGTAGGCGTCGTAGGTGCGGATGGAAGCTCTCGTCGGGACCGTCTCGACCGCGCTCACCGCCCGGAACGTGTCGTACCTGAGCTCGGTGGGAAACGTGAGCCCGTCCCGGTGCGTGAGGAAGGCCACGCGGCAGCGGTAGCCGATCGGCCGGGGTCCGAGGCGCAGGCCTTGCAGGCGGAACGACGCCGACCACCGCTCGTACAGCAGGCGCACCCGCGCGCCCTGTCCGGTCGGCTCGGCGCGGATCTCGACGGGCGTCCCGGTGATCGTGTTCACCAGCACGGTCCCCTCCCACTCGCGGATGTCCTTGCCGTCGGTGAACGGCAGCGCGCCGCGGAACTCGATCTCCCGCACCCACTCGTACCCCACGAATCGCTCCCCGCGGTCTCGATACGCGAAGAACGGCTGGAAGGAACGGCTGAACAGGTCCACCCATGCGTAGGCGGGAGGGAACGGCTCCTCGTCGCGGACCTCCTCTCTCGTGATGGTCCCGTCCTCGCGCACCCGGTGGCGAAGCTCCCGCAGGGTGCTCCCGTCCGCGTCGCGATAGAGAAGGTAGGCGTATCGCCGCACGGTCTCCTTCTCGGCCTCTCCCGATCCGCCGTACTTGGCCACGCGCACCGTTTCGATGCAGGTCAGGCGGAGCGCGTACTCGCGGTATCGAACGGCGACGCGTGCGAGCATCTCCAGGAGCTCGGGAGACGGTGGGCGGAGGGACTCTTCCGAGGCGGCGGCCGCTTGCCGGGGCGGGGGCGGAGCGGCCTCGTCCTCCCGCTCCCGCGGGGCGGGAGCCGCACAGAGGGCGCCGAGGACCGCGAGCACCCCCACCCCGCGCGCGACGGAGCGCATCGCGTGATTCTACGCCGGGCCCCGGCGAGTCGCCTTGACACCACCGCAGCCGGCATCCTATCGTCCGGCTGCGCCTCCGTTGCTGCCGCGAACGTAGAGGCGCGCCTCGATGGCCCCGAAGAAGGACTACTACGAGATCCTGGGCGTTCCCCGAGACGCCACGGAGAAGCAGATCAAGGCCGCCTATCGGCGCCTCGCGCGGAAATACCATCCCGACCTCAACCCGAGCGACCGCTCGGCGGAAGAGAAGTTCAAGGAGATCGCCGAGGCCTTCGCCGTGCTGTCGGACCCCGAAAAGCGGGCGCGCTACGACCGGGGCGGGCACGAGGCGTTCGGTCCCGACTTCGACCCGTTCGCGGGCACCGGCTTCGACTTCCGGACGTTCGGCTTCGGCGACCTGTCCGATCTGTTCGCGGACTTCTTCGGGGCCGGGGCGAGGGGCCGCCGCCCGAGGACGTCCCGCGGCCGGGATCTGGAGCTGCAGATCCGCTTGCCGTTCGGGGACGCGGTGCGCGGCACCACCGTGGAGGTCAGCCTGCCGCGGCAGTCGCCGTGCGCCGCGTGCGGCGGTTCCGGGACGCGCGCGGGGCAGGGGGAGCGCATCTGCCCCGACTGTCGCGGCACGGGCCGCAGGACACAGCGCAGGGGAGGGCTGCAGGTCTCCCTCACGTGCGGCCGGTGCCAGGGGGCAGGAAGGCTCCGGGGCGATCCGTGCCCCGCCTGCGCGGGGCGCGGAGAGGTCGCCGTGGAGGAGAGGGTCAAGGTCCGCATTCCGCCGGGAATCGAGGACGGCGGGCGCGTGCGCCTGCCGGGCCGCGGAGACTCGGGGGCCGGGGGCGGGCCGCCGGGCGACGCCTATCTCGTCGTGCGCGTGGACCCGCACCCTGTTTTCCGCCGCGAGGGGCGGGATCTCCACTGCGAGGTGCCGATCGGGCTCGCGACCGCCGCGCTCGGAGGCAAGGTCGAGATCCCGACGCTCGAGGGGAACGCGACGATCGAGGTGCCGCCGGGAACCCGCAGCGGCCAGCGCTTCCGCCTCCGCGGCCGCGGTCTCCCCGCGACCGGCTCGAGGGCCGCGGGCGACCTGTACGCCGTGATCCAGATCGTTCCGCCGCGCACGCTGGACGCGCGCTCCCGCGAGCTGCTCGAGGAGTTCGCCCGCCTCAATCCGGTCCCTTGATGGGGCTCCACCTGCTCCATCCGGTGCTGGTCCACTTCGCCGTGGCCTTCCTGGTCGCCGGTGCGGTGGGAGAGGCGGCCGGCATCGCCGCCTGCAGACCGGCCCTCGAGCGCTTCTCCGGGAAGCTGGTGCTCATCGGCACGGCGGCGCTGGCCCCCACGGTGGCCTCCGGCTTCCTCGCGGGAAACCTGATCCACCTTCCGGCCGGAGCCGAAGCACTGTACGAGCTCCACGAGAAGCTGGGTCTCGCCGCGCTCGGCGCCTTTCTCGGCCTGGTGCTCTGGAAGGCGTGGGGGGGCGGGGCCGTGCCCGCGGGCCATCGGACCGCCTACGCCGCGGCCCTCGTGCTCGCCGCGGCCCTCGTCGCCTGGCAGGCGTGGCTCGGCGGGGCGCTGGTCTACGGGGCCGGGGTCGGGGTCACGCCTTCCGGAACAGCGCCCTGAAGACGTAGCCCGCGATCTGGGGGTTCTCGCGCAGCCGGCGCAGCGAGTAGGCGTACCACTGCTCGCCGTACGGGACGTACACGCGGAGCCGGTGGCCCGCCCCGATCAGGATCCTCCGGAGCTCTTCGTCCACGCCGTACAGCATCTGGAACTCGTAGCGGTCGGGCGGCAGGCCGAACCGCCGGACGAGCCGGAGCGCCTCGTAGACGAGCCGCTCGTCGTGGGTCGCGATGCCCACGTAGGCGCCCCGTTCCAGCAACCGCTCGAGCACCAGCGTGAAGTTCGCGCGGATGATCTCGGGGTCGGTGTAGGCGATCGTGCGGGGCTCGATGTAGATCCCCTTGCACAGCCGTACGTTCAGCGGCTCGCTGGAGAGTTGCTCGGCGTCGTCGAGCGTGCGGCGGAGCCTCGCCTGCAGGACGGGTCCGACCCGCCCCGGGAACTCGCGCCGCAAGGTTCCGAAGATGGCGAGGGTGGGCGCCGTGCAGCTGGAGTCCTCCATATCGATGCGCACGAAGTTCCCCAGCTCGCTCGCCGTCGCGAGAATCCGGCGCATCGCATCGAGGCAGAGCTCCTGCTCCACGAGGAGCCCGAGGGCGGTGAGCTTGACCGAGACGTTCGTGCGGGGAAGCCGCTCCTCGTGAACGCGCCGGAACAGGTCCACGTAGGCCTGGACGCTGCGTTCGACCTCCTGGCGCGTGTGGTTGAGCTCCCCGAGGATGTCGAGCGTCGCCATCGCGCCATCCCGGGCGAGCGAGCGAACGACGCGCGCCGCGTCCTCGAAGCGCGTCCCGGCGATGTAGCGCCGGGCGAAGCGGCGGAGGATCGGCCTGGGAACCGCGGGCAGCCCCAGAGCGAGCGCGCGGTCGAGCAGGCTCATGGCTCCGCGGTCCCGATCCGCGCCGGTGCCTCGGAGCTAGCCCTTGCCCGCGGTCTCGAGCAGGGCGACGACCTCTCCGGGTTCGGGGAAGCGCCCGGTCTGCTTCTTCGAGAACACCTTCCTGCCGCCCGCGAAGACCTCGAACACACCGCCGTGGGAAGCCACGAGCTCGCTGTCGAGCCCGAGCTTCTCCTTGAGCTCGGCCGCCAGACCGGCGGCCCGAGGTTCGTAGTTTCACTCGGTGCAGTACTCGATCCGCACGCGCATGGTTCTCGCTCCTCGCTCTCAAGGCCGGGGCGCAGCGAGACGCTCCCTCCGGACCGGCTTCATCCTAGCAGACGCTCGACGCGCGCGTCCCGACTCTCCGGGCTCCCGCCGCGCACGCGACGATGACCATCTCGGTCCGGAGGTTTCCTCTGGTACGATGCGGCGACGCTCATGGCGACCCTCTCCTTTCTCGGCGCCACCGGAACCGTCACGGGCTCGAAGTTCCTGCTCGAGCACGAGGGCGTGCGTCTGCTCGTGGACTGCGGCCTTTACCAGGGGCTCAAGGAGCTGCGCCTTCGCAACTGGGAGGCGCCCCCGTTCGATCCAGCCTCGCTGAGCGCCGTGGCGCTCACCCATGCGCACCTCGATCATTGCGGGTGGCTTCCGGTCCTGATCCGCCGGGGGTTCAAGGGTCCGGTCCTGGCCACCTCCGCGAGCCGCGACCTCTGCGCCGTCGTCCTGCCGGACTCGGGCCACCTGCAGGAGGAGGACGCCCGCTACGCCAACCGGAAGGGGTTCAGCAAGCACCGGCCGGCGCTTCCCCTCTACACCCTCGAGGAGGCCAGGGCCTCGCTCGCCCGCTTTCGCCCCGTCCGCTTCGGCGAGGTGGTGGCGCTCGACGGGGCGGTGGAGCTGCGTTACCTGAAGGCGGGCCACATCTCGGGGGCCGCGATGATCGAGGCGCGGCTGCGCGGCCGGGGGTCGCGCGGCCGGGCGAAGGTGGTGGTTTTCTCCGGCGACCTGGGGCGGCCCGCCCAGCCCATCCTCCCGGACCCCGAGCCTCTCCCGGCCTGCGATCACCTCCTGCTCGAGAGCACGTACGGCGATCGCGACCATCCGGCCGAGGACCCGAAGGATCGGCTCGAGGCGATCGTGCGGGAGACCGTCGCGCGGGGCGGAACGCTGCTGATCCCGTCCTTCGCCGTCGGCCGCACGCAGCACGTCCTCTATCTCCTGCGCGATCTGCAGGAGGAGGGCCGGCTCGCCGAGGATGTCCCCATCTACGTCAACAGTCCCATGGCGGCCGAGGCCACGCGCGTCGTCCTCGGCCATCCGGAAGCCATGGACTCGGAGATGCGCCACGAGCAGGCTTCCGGCAACGATCCCCTCGGGCTGCGCGGCGTGAGGATCGTTTCCGATGTCGAGGAGTCCAAGGCCCTGAACGCGCTGGCGGTCCCCGCGATCATCCTGGCCGGGTCGGGAATGGCGGAAGGAGGGAGGATCCTCCACCACCTCGCCTGGAAGCTCCCGGATCACCGCACGACGGTCCTGTTCGTCGGGTTCCAGGCCGCCGGGACGCGGGGCCGCGCGTTGCAGGAGGGCGCCCGGCAGGTGCGCATCCATGGCCGCGAGGTGCCCGTCCGCGCGCGGATCCTGACCCTGGACAGTCTGTCCGCGCACGCGGACCGGGGCGAGATCGTCCGCTGGCTGTCGTCGTCGGCGCGGCCCGGCCGCGTTCACCTGGTCCACGGGGAGCCTGCCGCGGCACAGGCCCTCGCGGCGACGCTGCGCGCGGATTCGGGGCTGTCGGTCCACGTGCCGAGCTACCGCGAGAGGGTGGAGGTCTAGGTGGCGCTCTGGG
>JBBIHW010000118.1:0-2289 GCA_037446795.1 Acidobacteriota bacterium | reverse complement strand
ACGCTGCTGATCACGGCGAGACCGGAGGAGGCGGCGCCGGCGATCGAGGCGCACCGCGAGCACCTGCGGGCACTCAGAGCCGAAGGGCGGCTCCGCGCCGCAGGGGCGTTCCGGCACGGCGACGGCTTCCTCGACATCTTCGAGGCGCGCGACCTCCACGAGGCGGAGGCGATCGGACGGTCGAGCCCGCTCGTCGAGGAGGGGCTCGCCGCGTGGATGCTGAGGGAGTGGGATGAGCTCGAACTCTGACCCCGGGGGCCTCGCGCACCGGCCCAGGATCCTGATGGGTCCGGGGCCGGCCGACGTGCCGGACCGCGTGCTCCGGGCGATGGCCGCGCCCCTGCTCGGCCATCTGGACCCGGGCTTTCTCGAGGTCCTCGACCGCGTCGGCGAGATGCTCCGGCACGTGTTCGGAACCAGAAGCGCCCGCACGCTCGCGGTCTCGGGCACGGGGACCGCGGGCATGGAGACCGCCCTCGCCAACCTCCTCGAGCCCGGCGATGCCGTCGTGGTGGGCGTGTGCGGGTATTTCGGCGCGCGCATGGCCGACATCGCGGATCGGCTCGGGGCCCGCGTGGTGCGCGTCGAGTCCGAATGGGGCGACATCGTCTCCGAGGAGACGATGGCGGCGACCGTCCTGGAGGTCCGGCCGACCGTCGTCGCGCTCGTTCACGCGGAGACCTCGACCGGCGTGCTCCAGCCCGTCGCCTCGATCGCGCGAGCCGCGAAGGAAGCGGGGGCGCTGCTGGTCCTGGATTGCGTGACCTCCCTCGGCGGGTGCGAGGTGGACGTGGACGGCTGGGGCGTGGACGTGGCCTACTCGGCGTCGCAGAAATGTCTCGGCGCCCCGCCCGGGCTCTCGCCGATCGCGGCCGGCGAGCGCGCGATCGAGAAGGTCCGGCGCCGGGCCTCCCGCGTGCCGAGCTTCTATTTCGACCTCGAGGAGCTGTCCCGGTACTGGGGGCCCGAGCGGGCCTACCACCACACCGCTCCGGCGCACCTCTACTTCGCCCTCTACGAGGCGCTGCGGGACGTCCTCGAGGAGGGCATCGCCGCGAGGATCGCGCGGCACCGCAGACACCACGAGGCGCTCGTGGCGGGCCTGTCGGCCATGGGGCTCGAGCTCGCCTCGCGCGCGGGCCACCGGCTCCCCGTCCTCCACCCGGTGCGCGTGCCCGAGGGCGTCGCCGAGGCCGATGTGCGGCGCCAGCTGGCCGGCGAGCACGGAATCGAGATCGGCGCCGGCCTCGGGCCCCTCCGGGGAAAGGTGTGGCGTGTGGGGCTCATGGGCGGATCCTGCGACGCGAACCACGTGCTGGTCTTCCTCGCGGCGCTCGAGCGGGTCCTCCGGGCCCGCGGCGTGCGGCTTCCCGAGAGCGGCGCCGAGGCCGCGGCGGCGTGGTACGCGGCGCACCCGTGAGGCTGTCTCGAGCCAGGGCGCGGACGGAGCCGGAGGGCGGGCCGCCTCATCGAGGGTGCGCAGGCTCCGCCTTCGCGCGCAGGCGCATGTTGAGCAGCTCGACGCCCAGCGAGAAGGCCATGGCGAAGTAGATGTACCCCTTCTCGATGTGGCGGCCCATCCCCTCGGCCACGAGCATCACGCCGATGAGCAGCAGGAAGGACAGGGCCAGCATCTTGAGGGTCGGATGCTTCTCGATGAGCGCCGAGATCGGCCCCGAGGCGAGGAGCATCACCGCGACCGCGGCAACGACGGCGCAGATCATGACCCAGAGCTGCCGGGCCATGCCGACGGCGGTGATCACCGAGTCGAGCGAGAACACGATGTCGAGGAGGGTGACCTGGACGATCACCGAAGCGAACGAGGCCGCCCGGCGGCTCGCCCGGTGGAGGCCCGGGCCCTCCAGCTTCTCGTGGATCTCGTAGGTCGCCTTGGCGAGAAGAAAGAGACCGCCGCCGAAGAGGATGAGGTCCCGGCCGCTCACCGGGTGGCCGAGCACCGAGAACAGCGGGCTCGTGAGCCTCATGATCCAGCTGATTCCCAGCAGCAGCAGGATCCTCATGATCATGGCCATTCCGAGACCCAGCCTTCGGGCCGACGCTCGCTGCGATGGGGGGAGCTTCCCGGTCAGGACCGAGATGAACACGATGTTGTCGATGCCGAGGACGACCTCGAGCGCGGTCAGCGTGAAAAGCGCGATCAGGTTCTCTACCGAGAGCAGGTCGGCCATGCTCGTCTCCTCGGCACGGGCCGATGCGGGCGCCCATCGGGCCGGTGAAGCCGGAGATTCTAAGTGCTGCCGGCGTGCCGGCGTCCAGGCGGTGCGGAGG
>JBBIHW010000117.1:0-8817 GCA_037446795.1 Acidobacteriota bacterium | reverse complement strand
GCCGCCCGCGCGAGGCTCGCGCGGGCGCTCGCGCTGCACCCCCTCCCCCCCCACCGCGGGCTGCGCCGCGCGGAGGACCTGGCGGGCGCGGGCGAGACGTGGACGCCCGCGGTCTACGCGCAGGTGCGAGAGTTTGCCGAGCGGGCGGTGCGGCTGCAGCCCGCAGACGCCGGATACCGGGTCCGGCGCGCGCGAATCGAAGCGCTCGCCTGCTTCACGCTGTTCGGGGACGAGGCGACGCGCGCCCCGCCGCGGCCCCCTTCGACGAGGCGGCCCGGCTCTCGCCCAAGGACGCGACGATCCCTCTCGAGAAGGGCAGGTTCCTGCTCGAAGCGGCGGACCCGGCGGGAGCGCGGCGGGCCGCTGAGCAGGCGTTGCGGCTCGAGCCCGAGGCCGTCGGCCCGAGGCTCCTGCTCGCCGAAGCGCTCCTCGCTTCGGAGGAGCCCGCCGCGGTAGCGTCCGCGCGGCGCGCGCTCGCGGAGGCCGTCGAGAAGGGGAAGCGGTGGGCGCGCGAGCCCAGACCGTCCGGTTACGCGAGAGCCCTGCTCGATCTCGAGAAGGCCGAGGATCTCAGCCGCAGGCTCGACCTCGAGGGAGGGGCGCTTCGAGAAGGACCAGAATCCTCTCGAGCAGGGCGCTCGCCGGCTCGTCGTAGAGCGGGATCCGGGGCAGAAGGAGTGGATTCGCCCCCGGAACGGCGATCCCCGGCTGCATCGTGAAGGCGGCCTCGAAGCCCGCCCTGCGCGCCGCGCGGGCGGCCCTCGGCCCGGCATCCTCCATCCTTCCGAACGGGTAGGCGAGCCAGGGCCGCGCCGCAACGTCGAGCGGCGCGAGCTCCTGTTCGAGCTCGGCCTCGGGCAGCGTCTCGAGGGAGCGGTGCGATCTCGTGTGGTGGCCGATCGAGAACACATCCGCGCAGAGAGCGTAGTCGCGCGGACTCGCGCGGCGCCCGCCTCCACCCGAGCGGTCCCACCAGAAGCGTCCCTCTGAATCCGCCGCCTCCGGTCCGCACAGGAACGCCGCCGCGCGAACGCCGTGCTCGCGCAGCACCGCGGCGCCCCACTCGAGCGTGTCCTCGGTCCCGTCGTCGAAGGACAGGGCGAAGGAGAGCCCGGCGGGAAGCCGGCACGAGGCGAGCAGAGCGATACCCTCCCCGAATGGAAGAAGTTTTCCGGCGAGAGCAAGTACTTCGAGGAAGCGTGCGAGGGAACAGGCCGGCACTCCGAGGGCGAGCGGGTCAGGGCGGCGGCCGTTGGTGACGCGGTGGCCCGCGAGGATCACGAGTCCGCCTTCAGGAAGCTGGTGCCGGGATTCGTCGTGGAGCTTCCGAGCGAGAGCGGTCGCTCGATTCCGATCGGACGCCGCCCGGAGGACCCGCGCGAGCTTCGAGCGGCGAGAGGGCGGGTCGGGAGGCGGCGGAGCGCCGTCGAGAAAGCCGCGCCCTTCGGGAAGAGTCCCCGCGGGAAGGGGCAGGACGACCCGCGCCTGAACCAGGGCTCGCGGCAGCCGGGGAGGCGCCTCCCATGACGGGAGCCTCCGATAGGCGTCCCACGAGAAAGCGGCCTCCTCCGGAAGGAGTCCGACGATCTCCCCTCGCTCCTCCTCGACCGTGTAGCGGTGGGGACCTCGACGCAGACGAACGGTGTCGCCCTCGCGGCGGGCCTCGTACAGCGGGTTCACGGCGAGCGGGCCCGCAGGGACGGGCGGTATGGGGCCGCGGACAATCGGGCTCTCTGGTCGGAACCCACCGACCGCAGCGAGATCCCACGATCGGTTGAGCGCTGATGCATCACGCGTCCAGGGAAGCGGCTCCTCGTGGCTGCCGAGGGCAGCCTCCAGCACGCATCGCTCGTCCACGAGTAGGGGGTCGAGCGGGGCGAGCAGTTCGACGTACTCGGCCGGGGAGAGCGGGCATCTCCCGGCATAGCGATGGGGAACGAGGCGGTTGTGGAGGTGCGGAAACAGGGCAGTCCCTCGGGGGGCGAGAACGCGCGCGATCTCCGCGACGGCGAGCGGAAGCGACGGAAAGTCGAACAGCGCGTCGGAGCAGATCACGGCCTCGAAGAGCCCCTCCTCGAAGGGCAGCGGCGATCCTGCATCGGCGCAGACGAGAAACGCGCCCGGCGCCACGTATCGCCTGGCAAACAAGAGCGCGGCAAAGAGCTCGTCGGCTCCCGCGACCTCCTCCGGGCCGGAGGTGATGGAGAGCGAGGCCAGGAGATGCCCCACCCCGCAACCGAGATCGAGGACCGGCCCCCTTCCGCTCAGCAGCGCCGCTGCGAGGGCCTCGGCGGCGACGAAGGAGGGGTCGGAGCGGCGGTGGGCGAAGTAGGAGGCCGTGCCCGGGTGACGCCAGGGAGGCTGGCCGAACAGTTCCCGGACTGCGCGCTCGAAGCCGCTGCGAGAGCCGACCTCGAGACGCCGCGCGACGCGCCGCGCCGCGGGTCCTCCGCGCGCGGGGCGACCGAGCACCCACTCGTCAAAACGCATGCGGGCGACGTCGAGACGGGAGCGAAAGGGCGGGGCGGCGAGGACGGCGACCGCTTCGTCTTTCCTCCCGCTGGCGAGCAGGTCGAGGGCGTGGTCGGTCTCGGGCCCCTCCTTGAGGACAGCGATCTCCTCGACGACAGGCCACGCTCTGCGGCGGCACCGGAGGATTCCGCCGGCTGGAAGTGCGTCGCGGGAGAAGGCCCCCCCGCAGCACGAGCAGCGCATGCGAGCGATCCACTCAGTCATGGGCAGCTTCGATCGCGCTCGCGTCGGCGCGCACCGGCGGCCCGGCTCCACGATCCACCGGCTCGGGCCCCAGGAGAATATCCCGGCTCGCACCGAGCGCGAGGCCCGTGGCCAGCGCCTGCGAGGCGACGGTGGTCCAAGCGGCACCCCACACTCCGTATCGCGGAATCAGCAGGACGTTCAGCGCGAAGTTCGTCACGGCCCCAGCCAGAACCGAGAAAAGGTAGGCTCGATCGCGGCCGAGCCCGAGTAAGGCATAGGCGGCAACGCCGCCGACCCCCCCGAGGCACACCCAAGCGGACAGGAACTGTGCGAGAACGCCGGCCTCGGCCATGTAAGCGGGATACAGCACGCGGACCACGGGCGGCCCTGCGCTGAGAAGGCCGAGACCGAGCAGGAGGGAAACCGCCCCGGCGATGGCGAGGCACCGCCGGTAGGTCGCCGGCCCCCTCGCATTCCTGAGCCCGTCCACCAGCGGTCGCTGCAGCAACCGGTGCAGGAGCCCGGTCGAACCGAGAGCAGCCTGCGCGAGCGCCGATGCGACCGCATAGGGACCGAGCACCCGGTCGCCGAGCCAGAGCGAGATGAGGATCAGGTCAAGATTGACATAGCACTGGTGTGCGAAAAGGGAAAGGAACGCGGCCAGGTTGCGGCGAGCGAGTTCGAGGGCTCCTCCGCGTGCGACGGCTTGAGAAACGAGTCTCGCCGGAACCCGCATGTCACGCCAGCAGTGGATCACGAACGCGACGTTGGTGAGCACCCATGCAAGGCTCACCGCCAGCACCGGCAGGGTCCCGGGCACGAGGGAGACGCACGCGAACGCCAGCGCTACATAGAGTCCGTGGCGAACCGCCGAAAACAGGAGGTGTCGCGACGTGCGACCCTCCATGTCGTAGATCGGGCCGAGATCGAAGACCAGAACGAGCTGACCCAGAACCATTCCCGTCACGACCGCAGCCTTGAGTGGCGGAAAGGCGAGCCACGATGGCGCGACGATGGCGAGAACAGACAGCAGGGCGAGTCGCATCCTGAGGGCGAGGGCGTCGTGGAGGGCTGTTTCGCGTCCCGCCTGCGCACGAACCATGTCCCGCACCAAGCTGATCTCGGTTCCCCACCGGGAGAGGAGCCCCGCATACGTGGCGAGGGCGGTTGCAAATGCCAGCACGCCGAAGGAGTCCGGCGTGAGTCCGCGGGCGAGCACGACCGAAGCGGCGACGGAAAGTGCGTAGGATGCGGCGAGCGAGAGGTTTCCGCGGAGAAAGCCGCGGGCAAGCCGGCGAGGCTCGAGGCCGGAAAACGGCGAAGGCCCTGAGCTCATAAACTGTGGTGGTGGCCCGGCCGCCCGAGGAGCCAGCGCTGGACGGGCGTTTTCCGGTCTCCGTAGCGCGACCTCTCGCGCCACGCTTTGATCAGCCCTGCCAGCTCCAGGCCGGCAGGCAACTCCTCACGAGCCCAGCCGAGGTGCTCCGCGGTCCACTCGAGGATTCGGGAACTCCATGGCCCGGCGAACGGATCGCCCGGGTAGAGGTCGAGAAGGAGCGTGAGCGAGAACAGCAGAGGGTCGAAGGGCCGCCATCCTTCCTCCTCGCACTCCTCCCAGTCCAAGAGTAGTGGACGACCATCGGCGTCGAGGAGGAGGTTTCCCCACCAGAAATCCCCGTGAACGAGGCCCCACGGCCCGCGGGCGAGCTTGGTTCGGGCGGTGGAAGGAACCGCATTGCCAAGGCTCATCAGGTCAGGCTCGTTCAGCCGACCCGCGGCAGCGACGATCGCCCGCGTCCAGGCTTCGTCCTCGGTCAGGCTGCGGGTGCCGAGGGCCGCGGCGGCGCGGTCCAGCCCGTCGAGCGCACGGCTCGCGGCTGTCAGGAGGCGATCGAGTTCCTTGGAAGTCGTTGGGATCGCCGAACGGCCCTCGAACCATCGCCAGGCGCGCACCGGCCCGGCGACCGAGGGAACGACGTTCTGGGGAAGCTGGAAGGGCTCGGGCAACAAGGGGGAAAGAGCCTCGCGCGTGTCCCCACGGCTGGCGAGGGCACGGACACGCTCCAGCCCGCGCTCGAAGGCGAGGCTCGTGCGCTCAGGCTCGACCGGTCTCTGGATCAGGGCGATCGGCGCGCCGTCCTCGAGGAGCGCCCAGGAGTAATTTCCTCCCTCGAGGTGGTTTTCCAAAAGGACAAGCTCCGTCCGAGAGCGTGGACTCTGCGGGTCTTCGGAGTCCGCGAGGTGGCCGACCACGAAAAAGCTCGGCGACACGGCGCGGACCGCGGCGGGGCCCAGCTTCCTCCAGACCATGCGTCTCATCGCCGAGGACCGCAGCCGAGGGCGTTCGGCGAGGATCCGCGCGAGAGCCCGAGCCGGACCGAGCAGCTTCGGAAAAACGTAGGAGCCCCAGACGCAAAGTGTTTCGGTACGTTCGAAGCCGGCCTTCTTGAACAACCGTTCGTAACCCGAGGCTTCGTACGTCCACGCGCGGTATCGAGGCGAGGCGAACGCGTCCCCGTGGAAGAGCGTCCTCGCCGACGTCTTCCGCAGTCGGACGAGGTGGTCCGCAACCCGGCGAGGAAGCAGCGACGTGTACGCGAGCCCGAGATGGTCAGGCGCGCCCCGCAAGAGGTCGAACCCGTAGCGGTTCTCGATGCCGACGGCGAGCCGACCTCCAGGGCGGAGGAGCTCGCGGGCGCGTCGGAGGAAGTCAAGCTGCATCTCGCGCGGGGACAGTTCAGGGCGATCCTGCCCAGGCGAGAATCCCACCCACTCGAGCACTCCGACAGCCAGTACGAGGTCGAAGCTACCTCGTGCGAAGGGTAGCTCCTCCCAAGTCGCGCGGACCGGAACGAGTCGGCCCGGGCCAGGAGCGCGGGCGAGCGCGATGTGCTCGACCCGCTCTCTCACGGGCTCCATCGCGATCGCGACGTCGAAGTACCGCGTCAGCTCGCGACTGACGGCGCCGAACCCTGCCCCGAGGTCGAGGGCCGCACCGCGACGGCGCGGAAGCACGTGGGGCAGGAAGGCGCCGCGGAGGGGCGAAAGAGCGTAGCGGGGAAGATTCGGGTCCTGCAGATCCGAGGCGGCCTCCTTCCAGGCGACCGGGAGCCCTACGATCCGGCCGCGTTCGAGCAAGCGAGCCATTCGCTCCCGCGGGAGCTCTCCCCAGTAGCGGTCGTCCTCGGACAGGTCCAGAAAGCCCGGCGTCACCCATGGCCACCAGCGCGAGCAGACCCCGCAGGCGATCCCGTGGGCACCAGGCACGACGGTGCGCCGACAGCACGGCGAGACAAGGTAGACGCCTGCCGCCGCCATGAGGTTCTCGGTCGGCGCTGTCATCAGATCGTTGTCCATCTCCACTCGCTGCTGCGCCGCCGCTCACGTCCCGAGGAGCACCCGGTCGAGCACCCGTGCTTCGGGCTTCTCCGCCCGCCTCCGGGAGAGGATCTCGCGACGAGACGAGAGCGCACGACAGAGCCCCCACACGAACGCGGGATGCGCCGCCAAGTCCCACACCGCCTTCGCCGGAAGCGCGGCGAGATGGGCCGCGAGCAGGCCGGGATCGGTGAGGTTCTTCCAGGTGAAAACCAGCCGGTTCCGCTCGTACAGGGTCTCGACGGCCCGTCGCTCGAACCGTGTCGCGATCGTGCGGCCGTGGTCGTGGAGGACCGACGCTCCCGCGACCCGTGCGATGGCGAGGCCCCGCTTGCGGGCGCGGTAGGAGAGGTCCACGTCCTCCCAATAGAAGGGCGAGAAGAGAGGGTCGAAGCCCCCGAGGGCCGCGAAAACCTCCCGCCGGAACGCCATGGCGCCGCCGCAGGCGTAGGCGGGAGCCCCCCGGCCGGGCTCTCCGACGCCCGCGGAGACCACGCCGCGGCTGAAGCGGAGCGTCGTCCAGGACTCGTCCACGCGGGTGCCGGCGCGGACGATCTCCGGCACCGCCGCGAAGACATTCCCGCTGCGCGCCGCCTGGGCGAGCCGCGCGACCGCGCCCTCGCGAAGCTCGACGTCGTTGTTCAGAAGAAGGACGAGGCTGCCCGCCGCCTCGGCGACGCCCGCGTTGGCGGCGACGGCGAACCCCCCGCGGCCGGGGCGCCGGACGAGCCTCACCTCGGGCCGCTCGCGGGGGAGCGCTCGGGAGGTGCCGTCCTCCGAGCCGTCGTCCACGACGAGGATTTCCGCGGAGGCCACCTCCCCGCGGGCGCGCAGGACCGAGGGCAGGTGCTCCCGGAGGAGGTCGAGGCCGTTCCAGCTCGGGATCACGATGGACAGCTCGGGCCGGCTCACGGGGCGCTGGCGTCCTTCTCGCCGAAGTAGCCCTCGAAGTACCGCAGGTCGGCCGCCACGTGGTACCCGAAGTGGACCGCGCGGTCGAGCCGCGCCAGCTCGAGCGCCCGGAGGACGGCCCGAAAGGCCGCGAACCCCGCGGCCGACCCGAGAAGCCTGCGCGCCGCCCGGCGCAGCAGGATCCGATGCGCGAGGCGCAGCAGGGCGAGCCCGGCGGGGTCGGACCCGATGCCGAGCCTCGCGGGCGGGTCCACCCGCAGGTAGTCGCGGAAGGGGCCCTCGGGGTGGACCCGGGCGAGCTGGCTCGCCACGCGCCCGACCTCGACGTGGCGGGCGAGGTAGCGGTCGAGGGTCGTCGCGTGGGCGCGGTGCGTCGTGACGGCCGAAGGCAGGTACCGCAGCCGCACCCCGTTCCTGGTCAGCCGGTAGCCGAGCTCGATGTCCTCGAGGCCGTAGCGCCGGATCCTCTCGTCGAAGCCCGAGGCCTCGAGAAGCACCGCGCGCGGGGCGGAGAAGTGTCCGGTCAGACACAGCTGGAACGGCACGTCCTCCGCGTGCTCGAGGAGGCTTCGCTCCCGGAAGGCCTGCTCCCGCTCGAGGAAGCGCGCGAAGCAGGAAGGCCCGCCGGGAGGCCGGGCGAGACGGATGCGACCGAGCGCCGCCTCCCGGCGCGCCGCGCGGTGCCGGTCGCGGTGCGCGCCGAGGGCGCCGGGCTCCACCGTCATGTCGTCGTCGAGGATGAGGACGGTGGCGCCCCGGGCGTGCCGCACGCCGAGGTTGCATGCCGCGGCACGGCCGGGAGGGCCGTCGCGGCGGAGGAGCCTCGGCGGCTCGCCGGGGAGCCGGACGCTCGAGGCGGCGTCGGCCGTTCGGTCGGTCGAGCCGTCGTCCACCACGATGACCTCGAGGCGAATGCCCGCCGCGTCGGCGGCGATCGAGGCGAGGGTTTCCGGCAGGCGTTGCTCGCCGTTGCGGCTCGGGACCACGACGGACAGCTCGGGCTCCTCGCCTGCGGCTCGTTCGGTGTCCAAGGCGTGCATGCGGGTCTTCGGCCGGGCTCGTCTCCGCGTTCGCGAGGCGAAGTATAGGGTTCGAACCCCCCCGGGACCAGACGCGAGGGGCGCGGCACGTCGGCACCCTCCGCGTGCGCTTCGCGCTTGCCCGGCCGGCGCGCGGGTCCTACTCTTCGCCCCGGACGGAGGACGTCCGGCCTCGATGAGGATCCTGCTCGACCTGCGCTGTCTCGAGACCGGGAGTGCGGTCCGCGGCTTCGGTCGCTACGCGCGCGAGCTCGCCCGCGCGCTCGCGAGGGAGCTGCCCGCGGGCTCGACACTGCTCGGGCTCTGCCGCTCCGGGCAGAGCCTCGTCGAGGGAGTCTCGCCGGTCCGCTACGGCGGGCCGCGGCGCGGCATCGGCTACGCCGACCGCCTGCTGCTTCCGCCCCTGTTCCGGCGGCTCGGCGTGGACGTCTACCACTCGACCGCCTATCCGCTGCCCGCGCCCGCGGACGGCGCACGGCCGGCGCTCGTGCTCACCGTTCACGACCTGGTCGCCGATCTGCGTCCGGAGGCGCTGTCGGTGCGCCACCGGCTGGCCTTTCGCCGGACGTTCCGCAGCGCGCGGGTCGCCCATCGGGTGATCGCCGTGTCCCGCGCGACGCGCAGGGAACTCCTCGCGCGCTACGACGTTCCCGAGGGCCGGGTGGCCGTGGTCCCGAACGGGGTCGCCGAGGCATTCCGCGCGCCCGGGGAGAGGACGGCCGGCTCGGCTCATCCCCGTCCCTTCCTGTTGTACGTCGGCGGGCTCGAC
>JBBIHW010000116.1:0-8822 GCA_037446795.1 Acidobacteriota bacterium | reverse complement strand
CGAGCTCCGGACTGCGAGGTCCTCGAAGAAGGGCTCCCCCTCGAGGTCGTCGCGGTAGACGAATGGGGGACGCTTCGCGCCGAGTCGGCCGAGGCTCCGGAGAAGGAACAACACCCCCCTGGGCCCCTCGGCGAGGCCGAGCAGCCTCCGGCCGAGCCCCGAGACCTGCCGAGGGTCGCCGAGTCCCCGACCGAGCGGCGGTCCATCTTGCTCCTCTTCGACATCCTCAGTGGCGGGAGCCCCTTGCGGATCCACCAGGCGAAGCGTGCCGCGATCGACTTTCTTCGTACCCGGCTGCGACCGTCGGACGTCGCCGCCGTCTACCAGCTCGACACGGCCCTGCGCGGGCTCGCGGGGTTTACCTCGGAGGCGGGGGCGCTCGAGCGGGCCATCGAGCGCGTCACCCCTCTCGCCCTTCCGGACCTCGCCGACGATCTCGCGGAATCGATCCTCGCTTATCGCTCCCGGGCGGGCGTGCGCTACATGGAAGAGCGACTGCGGCGGCACAGTTTTCTTTACACGGAACTACTCGACTGGCAGCGCGAAGCCTTCTATCGGTCCCTCCAGTCTCTGGCCGACCTGTTCGCGGCGTTGCCAGGCCGGCGCGTCCTCGTCCTTCTTTCCGGAGGATTTCCCATGACGGCCGCCGGCGACATCGAGCGCGAAACGGGAGGCTTCACGCCGGCGTTCCGGGAGCTGATCCGGAAGCTCGGCGCCATGGGGGTCACGATCTACTCGGTGGACATCGGGGAGGAACTCGCCGTGGGCGACGTGTCCCGCACGATCGACTGGCGGGTGGCTGTGGGAAAGCTCGGAATGGACGAGAACGTTCTGGCCGATCTCGGCCTCGACCGGCCGCTTTCGACGGGCTCCGCCGGCCAGCGCCGGCAGGTCCTCGGCGTCCTGGCTGGCGAGACGGGGGGCCGGTTGCTCACCCACGGTGACCTGTCCCGAGCGTTCGAGGTGATCGACGAAGAATCCACTTACTTTTATCGGGTTTCCTATCGACTCCCCGAGGGTGCTCCGCCTGCCCGATACCGCAAGGTCACGGTCCGAGTCCGCCGGCGCGACCTTTCGGTGACCGCCCGGCGCGGCCGGTACGGAGACGTCGTCCCTGCCGCCTGGGGGGCAGCCGGCCCGGCCGAAGAGCTCGCGCGATACAGGCCGCTTTCGCTTCGCTGCGCCACGGCATTGCTTCCCGCCGGGGCGGGAGGCACGATCCCGGTCGTGGCCGTCGTGGAAGCGGTCGGCCCGATCGAACTCGATCCGGAAGCGGGGGGAGGGCCCGAGCTCGAGCTGGACTTTTTCCTGGTCGCCCGAACGGGAGATAGCGTCCTCGGCCGATACGCTCGTTCCGTCAAGACCCGACTTCGGCCCGGTGGTGCCGATGCGGTGCGGCGCTCGTTCCGCCTCGAAGGACGGCTGTCGCTTCCCCCCGGGTCGTACGACCTCCAGGCGACGGTTCGCATCGCCTCCCCCCCGCAGCTCGGCATCTGGTCGGGGTCGATGATCGTGCCGATTCCCCGGCCGCAGGCAGGGGCCGACGGTGGGTTCGCAGGCGTCCTGCTCGCCCCAGGCAACGAAAGTTCTCCGCTCCTTCTCCGCTTCGACGAACCCGAACCTGGAGGCGACCCGCTCGCGGTCGGCTCTGCCGGACGAGTGCTGCCCGCTACGGAGCTCGTCTTCGATTCCGCGGAGGGTCTCGTCGCATTGTTCTGGCTCAAAGGATTCCAGACCTCTCCCGAAACGGCCCCGCGCCTTCGAATCACGGCGCGCGTGCGGGACCGAGGGGGACAGCTACGGCCCGTCCCGAACGAACTCATCCTGCTCGCCCCCGACCGTGACCGAGGCCTCAGGGGGGTCCTCCTGGTCGACATCTCCTCCCTCGGGACCGGGGCCTACCATCTCGAACTCGAGGCCGAGCCCCTCGAGGCGGGAGCCGGCGCGGCGGTAGGAACCGAGCTGACCTTCCGCGTCTTCTCCGGGCCAGGGGCGAAAGCCTCACCTGCCGGGCTCTAAGGCGGCGGCGCGCTACTTTCTTAAGGTCTTTAGGATCTCGCGAGTTTCCTCAGCCAGGGGCCCGTTGGGATCGAGCTCTAGCGACTTCTCGAAGGAGGCGATCGCTTCGGCCCGCTTCCCCTCGCGAAGCTGGCACCTTCCGAGCAACGCGTGGGCCATGGCGAGGTCGTCGTTCGGGCCACCAGAAGCGACAACCTGCTGGAAGACCGACGCCGCCTCGGCGTACTCCTTCCGGTTGAAATACCCGATGCCGACGTTGAGGAGCACGGTGGGGTCTGCCGTCCCGAGACTGCGCGCCCGATCGAAGGCCTCGGCGGCCTTGTCGAGCTGGCCGACCTTCGTGTACAGGACCGCGAGCTCGACGTAGGCTTCTGCCTTATCCGGAGCGAGCTCGGTCACCTTCGAAAAGGCGGCGATCGCCTCCGCCGGCCGCTCCATGTCTCGGTAGAGAAGTGCGAGCGAACTCCATCCGTTGGTCTGGAGCGTCGGGTCCTGGGTCGAGGAAAGCTCGGTCTTGAGGTCCGCCTCGGCCTCCTCGCGCCGGCCGAGTTGCTGAAGCACCTGCCCCCGCAGAAGGTGCGCCCCCTCGAAATCCGGGTTCAGCTCGAGAGCTCGAGCGAGCGACTCGACAGCCCGGTGGAAGTCGTGTTGGACGGCCTGGCAATAGCCGAGCAGGTAGTGTGCCTTGGCTAGCCCGGGCGAGGACGCCACGATTTGCTCGAGCTCCCCGACGGCCTCTGAACAGTTGCCCTCCTTCACTTTCTTCCCGAGAAGCCAGAGGGCGGCTTCCGGCCCTGAAGGCTCCCCCTCGGCCACAGGAAGCCGCGGCTGCTTCGGACCGATGACGATGTCGAGCTCGATCCGACTGCCCTCCTCGACGTCGAGTCGAAAGGGTTTGCCTTCCGCCACGGCTTCCTCGACAGGACCCCCCACAACGTTGTTGTCCACGTCGCGGACGAGCTTGCGAACCTTCTTGGCAATGGACTCGCCGCTGTGGACAGCGAGATCGTATTGCCCGGGGCGGACGAGCCCGAGGATGTAGTTTCCGTTCGCCTTCGTGCGGCCCCGGGCAGGCACGCCCCCCGCTCCCGGCACCGGCTCGAGGACCACCTCGACCGCTTCGACGGGTCGGCCCGACTCGTCGGTGACATTCCCGAAAACCCTCGCTTGCTGCGCACGGACGGTGCCCGGCACAACCGCCATCGCCCCCAACAGGAAAACGGCCCGCCAGCTTCGCGTCATCAGCGCCTCGAAAGACAAGATGGCCGCACGAAGGGGTGCATTCTAGCCAAGAGGGTGGCCGAAGACTAACGACCCCGGAACGCTCCCCGATCTGCTTTCCGCGGCTAGAATGCGGTTCATGAGAAACCGCGTGACGCCGCGGGGGCTCGTCGGAGCCGCGGTCGCCCTTCTCCTCGCAAGCGGGGCGATTTCGATCCGGCGCGTCCCCGAGGGCTTTGTCGGCGTGTCCCGGGGCACCGTGAAACCCGCCGGCTGGACGTTCCGGGCACCCTGGGATGACATGAAGATCATCCCAGCCCAGGGGCGCCTGGACATCCCGAACATCACAGTGCGAGGGCTCCGCGCTTGAGTTTCGACTGGTGGCGGACTATTCGTTCGGAACACGACTCGAACCCGACTTCTCTGAGGCCGTCCGGAGCTCGGGACTCGAGCCGGCAGTCGCGGCATGGGCGAGCAGGGTTCTCCGTCGTGCTTCTGTGGCTTCCCCGGCCGACGAAATCCTTTCCGATCCGAGCCGCCTCGAAACCGCCGTCCGGCAGGAGCTCGCCGCTGCTGGGCTGTCCCTCGACGGGCTCGAGCTCGCCACGAGCCTGCGGGACGCCCTCGAAGCCCGGCGACGAACCGACGAGGCCCGCCGGCTCGCTCGGGGCATGAACCTGCGGCTCCTGCTTGTCGGCTGGGACGGGGCCGACTGGGCCAGCATCGAGCCCCTGATCGAACGAGGTCGCATGCCGAACCTCGCCCGGCTCGTGCGACACGGTGCTCACGGGAGGCTCCGATCGATCGATCCCATGTTCTCCCCGCTGCTGTGGACCACGGTCGCGACGGGGAAGAGCCCCTCCCAGCACGGAGTCGCCGACTTCTTGGTGAAAGATCCCGTCAGCGGGCAGCGGCGCCCGATCACGAGCGATTTCCGGAGGGTCAAGGCGCTGTGGAACATCTTGCCGGAGTTCGGGATCCCTTCGGGGTGGGTGTCGTGGTGGGCGTCCTACCCTGCAGAGCCCGGGCGCGGCGTGATCGTGACAAACCTCGTGGCGGCGGCGGTCGTGCGGTCGGGTCGGGGCTGCTGCGACGAGAGGCCCGACCTCGTCTTCCCGGCCGACCATCTCGCCGAGCGGCGCTCCCTTCTCGTGGCCCCGAGCAATTTGGAATACGAAGAGGTCCGCCGAATCCTGCCGCTTTCCCTCGCGGAGTTCCAAGACGCGCAGGCGCGGGCGCCGACCGATCTTCCCGATCCATCCTCGAAAGCGCCCCCCGATCCGATCGTGTTCGTCGTGAAGCTGCTGTGCGCGATGCGCACCTATCACAACCTCGCTGTCGACATGATCCGCCGGGGGCTACCGGTGGTGGCCGTTTACTACGAGGGGGTGGACATGATGGGTCACCGATTCCAGCACTACATGCCCCCGAAAATGGGGATGGTGTCCCTTGCCGAGTTCGAACGATTTCAGGGGGCCGTCGAGGCCTACTACGAGCTCCAGGACGAAATGCTCGGGGAGCTCCTCGCCGCCGCCGGCAGCGAAACGGTCACGATTGTCTTGTCAGACCACGGGTTCGCGGCAGGCCACGACCGTCCCGAGGACGTTCCTCCTTACACTTCTCGACAGCCCGCCGAATGGCACCGTCCCTGGGGCGTGCTCGTCCTGCACGGGACGGGGATCCGGCCGGGCAGGATTCCACCTGCTTCCCTCTACGACATCGCCCCCACAGTTCTCTACCTGGCGGGCCTTCCCCTCGCTGGGGACATGCAGGGTCGGCTGCTGTCCGAAGCGATTCGGCCCGAACAGCTCACCTCCCGTCCCCCTCGGCAGATCCCAACGTACGAACTCGTCGGCTCGCCCCTCGCGAGGTCCTCCAGCGTTTCGCTCGACCCGCAGGCGATGGCCGAAATGGTCGAAAGTTTGCGGGCGCTCGGCTACGTGGGTGGGCAGGCGTCGCCTGGCGCACCGGGGGCTGCGACCGAGCCTGCCGCATCCGCTGGCCAAGCGGAAACGCAGGTTTTCTACCATCGGAATCTGGCGACCCACCACATCAAGCGCGGCGCGCTCGTGGAGGCGGAAGCCGAGTTGCTCGCTGCGAACACCCGACGACCGATGCCGAAAACCTACGGAATGCTCGCCGAAGTCCGGGCGAGCCAGGGTCGTTACTTGGACGCGGCAGCAGCCCTCGAGGAAGGACTGCGGACGATCCCGAGCCAGATGGGGCCGGACAGCCTCCTGTGGCTGGCTGAGATGTACCTGCGCGCCGGGCGTCGGCAAGAGGCCGCTCGGGTTGCCGACCGGTTTCCGAAACTGGCCACGCGCGCCATCGGGGATGCGATCCGAGGGCGCATCGAGGAAGAGCAGGGGGCGCTTCGAGAAGCAGAGGCGTTCTACGAGTCCGCTCTGAACGAAGATCCGCTCCTCGTAAACATCGTTCTGAGGCTTCATGCCCTGTACCGCAAGCAAGGCCGCCCGCAAGCGATCGAGCCGTTTCTGCTGCGCGGCCTCGAAGCGTCGAGCCGCGTGGACACCTACCACCGGCTCCTCGGCGAGCTCGCACGGGAACGGGGCGATTACGAGACGGCGTTCCGGCACTTCCAACAGGCTGTGGACCTCGCTCCGGACGATCCGGTGTGTCTGGGAAACCTGGCGATCGCCGCCGCGGCCCTCGGCAAGCGTCGGCAAGCCGAAGAGGCGGTCGCCTGGGCTCTGCGCCAGGCCCCGACCCAACCGGAGGCGTGGCTCCTTCTCGGCAGCGCCCTCGACAGGCTCGGCGAGCCCGACCGTGCCCTCGATGCCTTCCGAAAGGCACGACAATTGGGCGCCGAGGGGCCTGCGGCTGACATCGGTGCCGCCCTCGTCCTCGCCCGCACTGGCCACGAGCGAGCGGCCCGGGAACTGCTGGCCGAAGCGAAGAGGCGCTATCCCGGTCACCCGACACTGGAGGCCATCTCGCGATCGGTGTCGAAAAGCCGGTGACAGCCGCCCGGGTTTGAAGCGGAACGGTTCATCGTCTACCTTTCGATCGAACGGCACGCCTCGCCCGAGGGGCCGGCCGGATCTGCTCGGGCCGCCCATGACGAGCCCCAAGGAAAAAGAAATCGCGACCTGGGTCAGGCGGCTCGCCGCAGAGGTGGCGGCGCGGCACGGACTGGAGGTCGTCGAGGTTCGTTTCCACCGCCGAGCGGGGCACGGGACCTTGCGGGTGGACGTGGACCGGCCCGGGACCCCGGGGGTCGGGCTCGACGACTGCGAGGCGGTCAGCCGGGAGCTCGAGGTCCTGCTCGACGAGGCGGGCCTGATCGAGGAGCCTTACGATCTCCAGGTGTCCTCCCCCGGCCTCGACCGGCCGATCCGGACCGACGACGACATCCGCCGGAACACGGGCCGGTGGGTGGTCCTCGACACCCAGGAGCCCGAGGGCGGCAGGAGGCGGCTGCGGGGCATCCTGCGCGGGCAGGAAGGCGGCGCGATCCGTCTCGAGGTCGCCGAGGGAGAGGTCGTCCTCGTGGACCGATCCACCATCCTGCAGGCCCGGCAAGAGGTCCGCTTCGGCCAGGGCCGTCGCTGAAGCCGGCCACCGCCCGCCGCCGCCCGGTCTTCCCGCTCCCGCCGTGCTATATTGACGCCAGCCTTTAGGCGATCGGCGGCCCGGCCAAGCTACGAACGCGACAACGTCTAGGGCAGGCGGGCGATGCCTCGGGCGAGCGGGCTGCCGGGCCCGCCGCCAGGGGCGCCGAGGAGGGTCGTTTTGCGCCGGGTGGTGGCCCTGCGGGGGCGGCCGCCCGAGCGGGAGTCGGACGCGATGAACAGCGAGCTGCTCCAGACGATCGAGCAGATCGGACGGGAGAAAGGCATTGACCCGGAGGTCATCATCCAGGCCGTCGAGGAGGCCTACGCAGCCGCCTCCCGCAAGTACTACCACAGCAAGGAGGACTTCGGCGCCCGCTTCGACCGCGACTCGGGGCGCTTCGTCGTCTTCGCCAAGCACAAGGTCGTCGCCGACGACGACTTCATGGACCCGATGACCGAGATCCCGCTCGAGGACGCCCTGAAGATCCGGCCCGATGCCGAGGTCGGCATGGTCATCGAGACGGTCAAGGAGGACGCCACCGCCCCCCTCACCCGAATCGCCGCCCAGGCCGCCAAGCAGGTCATCTACCAGAAGGTCAAAGAGGCCGAGCGGGAGCTCGTCTGGCGGGAGTACGGCGACCGAGCGGGCGACCTCCTGACCGGCCAGGTCAAGCGGTTCGACCGCGGCGACATGCTCGTGGACCTCGGCCGCACGGAGGCGATCATCCCACGGCCCGAGCAGTCGCGCGCGGAGCACTACAACCCGGGCGACCGCATCCGGGCCGTCCTCGTCAAGGTGGACCGACAGGCCAAGGGGCCGCTGTTGACCCTGTCCCGCGCGAGCGAGCTGCTCGTCAAGAAGCTCTTCGAGATGGAGGTCCCGGAGATCTACGACGGCACCGTCCAGGTCGTCAGCATCGCCCGCGACGCGGGCGAGCGGACGAAGATCGCGGTCCGCTCCAAGGACCGGGACGTGGACCCGGTGGGGGCCTGCGTGGGCATGAAGGGGTCCCGGGTGCAGGCGGTCATCCGCGAGCTGCGGGGCGAGAGGATCGACATCGTCCAGTACGACGACGACCCGTCCCAGTTCGTCCGGAACGCGCTGTCCCCGGCCACGATCCAGCGCGTGGCCGTGCGCGACTACGAGGCGCGGGAGATGGAGGTCATCGTCTCCGAGGACCAGCTCTCCCTCGCCATCGGCAAGAAGGGGCAGAACGTGCGTCTCGCCAGCAAGCTGACGGGCTGGCGGCTCGACATCAAGAGCGAGGCGGAAAAGAAGGCGGAGATCGAGGCCGAGATGGAACGGATGGCGCAGGCGCACCGCGAGCTGTCGAGCCTCCAGGGGATCGGCCCGGCCCTCGCCTCCCGCCTGCTCGACGCGGGCTTCCGCAGCGTCGAGGAGGTCGCCCTCGCCTCCCTCGAGGACCTGACGAGCATCGAGGGGATCAGCGAGGACGAGGCCATCGCCATCCACGACGCGGCGGAGGCGGCTCTCGAGGCCCTCGCCGCGCAGCAGAGCGAGGCCGCCGAGCCGGCCTCCCTCACCGACGCGGACGTGGGCGAGGAGGACGCGGCGGCGGGGGCCGCCCCGAAGCTCGGCGGCGACG
This sequence comes from Acidobacteriota bacterium, assembly GCA_037446795.1. Lineage (GTDB taxonomy): Bacteria > Acidobacteriota > Polarisedimenticolia > Polarisedimenticolales > JBBIHW01 > JBBIHW01. Next base: position 400 of record JBBIHW010000116.1, on the reverse strand, counting down.
ACGAGGAGTGAGTCGGGCAAACGGGAGAGGACATGTCGGCGATCCGAGTCTACCAGCTGGCCAAGGAGCTGAACGTCCAGAGCGCTCTCATCCTGGAGATGCTCGACCGGATGGGGCGGGACGTGAAGTCCGACCTGAGTCCGCTCGACGCGGAGACCGCCGAGCTCGTCCGCGTCCGCCTCGTCGAGGCGATCGAGAGGGAGAAGCGCCGCCTGCTCGAGGAGCAGCGGAGGCTCGCGGAGGCGCGGGCCGAGGAGCCGGTCCTCGCCGGATCCGACGCCCCCGCGATCGAGACTGCCGTCGCCGAGCAGCCGCCTCGGCTCGAGCCCGAGCCCGAGCACCGGGAGGCCGCTTCCCAGCCCGCCGCCCCCCCGCGCGAGGCTCCGGCCCCGGCCGCCGC
>JBBIHW010000115.1:4256-8824 GCA_037446795.1 Acidobacteriota bacterium | reverse complement strand
AGGGCGTCGCTCCAGCGCACGTCGCGCCCGATGGCCATCGCGTAGGGGTCCAGGTCGGACAGGAACGGGTGGACACCCTCCGACAGCACGTAACCGCGGAAGGACCCGTGCCGCGCCAGGAACACCGTCGCCTCGGCGGGCACGTCGGCCGCGACGCCGACGAACGGTTTGACGACCGTCAACCCCTTGACCTCGTGGTCGTAGCGCCGCGCCATGGCCTCGCCCGAGCACAAGTTCAGCCGGCCGGCCATGTCGAGGACGACCCGGTTCAGATCCTCGGAAGGCCGCGGCGGCGGCTCCTCGAGCGGCGGCGGCTCCCACCGGGCGCGCAGGCGCATCTCGGGCAGGCCTTCGTGGAGGAAGTCCATCCGGAGCAGGGCGACGGTCCGGTCGCCGTCGGTCACCTCGAAATAGCCGTCGCCGGTGAACTCGCCGAGGTCGGTGGCCTCGACCTCTCTTCTTCGGGCGAGCTCGAGGAACGCCTCGAGCCGGTCGCCCGGAACGGCGACGGTCATCCGTTCCTGGCTCTCCGACAGCAGGATCTGCCACGGGGCGAGACCCGGATACTTGAGCGGGGCGCGGGAGAGGTCGATGCGAGCTCCGCCCGGGCCGCGGGCCATCTCGCCCACCGACGAGGACAGCCCGCCCGCGCCGTTGTCGGTGATCGAGGAGTACAGGCCGAGGTCGCGCGCCTCGAGCAGGAAGTCGAACATCCGCTTCTGCGTGATGGGGGCGCCGATCTGGACGGCCCCGAGCGGTGCCGATTCGTCGAGGGGCGCCGACGAGAAGGTCGCCCCATGGAGGCCGTCCGCTCCGATGCGGCCCCCGACCATCACGACCCGGTCGCCCGGCCGCGCTCGCTTCTCGCGGCCGGGACGTCCGGCCACACGCACCGGAAGCGCCCCGACGGTCCCGCAGAAGACGAGCGGTTTCCCGATGAACCGCAGATCGAACAGCTCCCAGCCGCGCCCGTAGGGGACCCCGCTCTGGTTGCCTCCGTCCACGACGCCCGCGTGCACGCCGGAGCGGATCCGCCTCGGGTGGAGGAGGCCGCTCGGGATCGCCTCGCGGTGGAAGGGCGAGGCGAAGCAGTACCCCCACACGTTCGCCAGGAGTTCCGCTCCGAGCCCGGTTCCGAAGGCGTCCCGGTTCACGCCCACGATGCCCGTGATGGCGCCGCCGTACGGGTCGAGGGCGGAGGGGGAGTTGTGGGTCTCGACCTTGTAGACGAGGTGGACGGCCTCGTCGAAGGCGATCACGCCGGCGTTGTCCTCGAAGACCGAGACGAGCCAGGAGCCTCCTCGCTGCTCCCTCAGACGGCGGTCGATCGCCTCGGTCGCCCCGCGGATGTACGTCCGGAACAGGGAGCGGATGGTCTCCGCCGGCCGGCCCGGCTCCTCGTAGGCGATGGTCGCGTTGAAGATCTTGTGCTTGCAGTGCTCGCTCCACGTCTGTGCGAGCGCTTCGAGCTCGACATCGGTGGGTTCCGGGCCGAGCCCGGCGGCCCGGCGGCGCGGGTCGGCCGCGGCCGCGCGGAAGTGGTCCCGGATCGCCCGCATCTCCTCGCTCGACAGCGACAGCAGCCGATCGCGGCTGACGGCGAGGAGGCGCTCGTCTCCTCCCTCGAGACTCACGCTCTGCACCGCGGGTGCCGCCTGGGAAGCGACGCGCGGCGTCTGAACGTCGGGCGGGCCCGCGTCCCATTCGGCCCGCGTCTCGATGCGCACCTCGTGAACGAGCGGGTTCGCGAGAAGCTCCCAGGCGATCCGCCGCGCCTCCTCCTTGCCCGCCCCGTCGAGCAGGTACAGGGTCGAGGCGTACACGGCGGCCTCCTCGCCGAGACGCCGGCCGAGGAGATCCTCGATGGCGGTCCGGGCGGTCTTGCCCACCGGGTCGGTGACCCCCGGCTTGAGACCGACGGTCACCGCGACATCGAACGGCCCGTCCTCGATCCTCCCCACCGCCCCCGTCTGGAGGACCGGGTCTGCGAACTCCGCGACGATGCGCTCGAGGTCGCCCCGCGCGAGGTTCGCCTCGACCTTGTAGACGTCGCGCGTGCGCACCCGCGACACGGGGATCCCGAGGAAGGCGCGGATCGTGCGGGCGACCTTCTCCCCGCGCGGATCGCGCTGGCCTGCGCGGATGCCGATCTCGATGCGGTGGGCCGGAAGGCTCGTCCGCGTCAGGCTCAAGGATGCGCCTCTCGGCCTCGGGGGCGCTTCGGGCGGGCTCGACCCGGGCGATCTGGCGAAACACGCCGCGCGCCCGGTGCGTCCGCTGGACGTGCAGCCTAGTACGAACCGCCTCGTTCCGGCAACGTCGCGCGCGGTCTGCTATGCTGACCGGCTCGGCGCGCCGTCGCGGCGCCGCGAGACTCATCGCGGCCCGGAGGATTCGTGAAGCGCCCCCGACGTCGCCCCGGCGAAGGCCGGGCTCGCGGTGACGTCGCGAGGCCCCTCAAGACTCGTCCGGGCCGGGGCGCAGCCTCCGTTCCGGAGGGATCGCTGTGAGCAGCTCCGTTCCCGAGGCGGGCCTTCTCGTCTACCTCGCGCTCGCCACGGCCCTCGGGGCGGGCCTGCTCGGCCTGTCCGCGCTGATCCGGCACCGGGTCGAGCGGTCGAGGCCCGACAAGCGGGAGACCTACGAGTGCGGGGAGGCGCCGTTCGGCCCGGCCTGGCGGAAGCTTCCCGTGGGCTTCTATCTCGTCGCCCTGCTGTTCATCCTGTTCGACGTGGAGGCGGCGTTCCTGTTCCTGTGGGTGGAAAGCCTCGAGGAGTTGGGCAGCCTCGCCTTCCTGGAGATGGTGGCGTTCCTCGGGGTCCTGCTCCTCGGCTGGGTCTACGCGCTGCGCAAAGGAGACCTGACGTGGGCGAGGTAGCCCGGCCCGACGCCCGCGGGCGGCCTGCCGCGCGGAGCCTCGAGGAGGTCGCCGAAGAGGTCGTGCGCTTCCCCGGGGGCGGCGCCGCGCTGATCCGGTCGGGCGAGCTGTTCCGCTGGGCGCAGAGCTCGAGCCTGTGGCCTCTCACGCTGGGGCTCGCCTGCTGCGCCATCGAGATGATGGCCACGTTCGCCGGACGGTTCGACCTGGACCGGTTCGGCGTCATCCTGCGCCCCACGCCGAGGCAGGCCGACGTCATGATCATCGCGGGCACCGTGACTATCAAGATGGCGCCGCGGATCCGAACGCTCTACGACCAGATGCCGCACCCGAAGTGGGTGATCGCGATGGGCGCCTGCGCCAACTCGGGCGACCACTACCGTCACGTCTACTCGGTGGTTCCCGGCGTGGACCACGTGATCCCGGTGGACGTCTACGTGCCCGGCTGCCCGCCCACGCCCGAGGCGCTCATGGACGGGATCCTCGCCTTGCAGCGCAAGATCCTGGGGCGGAAGGATGCCCGCGCCTGAGGTCGTGAGGGACCTCGAGGCGCGGCTCGGCGGCGCCGCGAGGCCGCTGGGCGTGGCGGTCCCGCCCGAGGCGCTGCGGGAGGCGGCGCATCGGCTTCGCGACCTCCACGGCTACCGCTACTACCTGCTGGCGTCGGCCACGTGCCGGCCGGGCGCCCTCGAGGTCGTCCACGGCCTGCGCAACCTGGACACGGGCGACACGATCTTCCTCGCGACGACGGTTCCCGACGGCGCGGCCGAGCTGGACTCGCTCGCTCCGGTCTACGCGGGGGCGGACTGGTACGAGCGGGAGGTGTACGACCTGTTCGGCGTGGTCTTCCGGGGCCACCCGGACCTCCGGAGGATCCTCATGCCCGACGACTACGAGGGCCATCCGCTGCGGAAGGAGTTCCCGCTCGACGCGCCGTGGGGCTATCGGCGGCCGTCGGGGGAGGGCTCGGCGTGAGCGCCGAGCTCGAGGTCGTCGAGCGCGAGTTCGGCGAGCTCGCGCTCAACATGGGCCCCCAGCACCCGTCCACGCACGGCGTGCTCCGGCTCGTCCTCCACCTGCGGGGAGAGACGGTCGTCCGGGCCGTCCCGCACGTCGGCTACCTCCACCGGGGCGTGGAGAAGCTCTCGGAAAGCCTCGGCTGGGACCAGCTTCCTCCCGTCTTCGAGCGCGACGACTACCTCGCCCCCACGGCCAACTCGCTGGCCTTCTGCGTGGCGGCGGAGCGGCTCGGGGGGGTCGAGGTGCCGCGCCGCGCCGCCTGGCTCAGGGCGCTCGTGGCGGAGCTGCAGCGCGCCTCCTCCCACCTCGTCTGGCTCGGCACGTTCGGCCTCGACCTCGGCGGGGCGCTCGGGGGAGGGACGACGGTCTACATGTACTGCTTCCGGGAGCGGGAGGTGCTCCTGGACCTGCTCGAGGAGCTCACCGGCGCTCGCTTCCACACCAACTTCAACCTGATCGGCGGCTGCCGGTACGATCTCGAGCCCGCCGCCGGCCGCAAGATCGCCGGCCTGTGCGACCGGCTCGAGGAGTCGCTCGAGGAGCTGTGGGACCTCACCGGGCGAACGGCGCTGTTCGGGGAGCGGACGCGGGGGATCGGCGCCATCTCGCGCGAGCTGGCGGCGGGGCTCGGGGTCACGGGCCCGGTGCTTCGCGCCTCGGGGATCGCCTT
>JBBIHW010000115.1:0-4241 GCA_037446795.1 Acidobacteriota bacterium | reverse complement strand
ACGACGCGTACGGGGAGCTCGCCTTCGACGTCCCGGTCCGGACCGGGGGGGACGCGTACGCGCGGTTCGAGGTCCGCATGGAGGAGATCCGCCAGTCGCTCCGCATCGTCCGCCAGGTGCTCGAGGGGCTTCCGGCCGGCCCGATCTTCTCGCGCCGGCCTCTCAAGAACCCGAAGGCGTTCAAGCTTCCGGTCGGGGAGGTCTACGCGGCGGTCGAGTCGCCGCGCGGGGAGCTGGGATTCCACGTCGTGTCGGACGGAGGCTTCCGCCCCCACCGCGTGAAGATCCGCGCCCCGTCCTTCGCGAACCTCCAGGCCGTCGCCCACGTCCTTCCCGGCCACCTGCTCGCCGACGCGGTGGCCGTGCTCGGATCGCTCGACCCGGTCCTCGGCGACGTGGACCGGTAGGACGGGGGGAGCGGTGGGCGGGCTCGGCAGCGTGGGGCTGGCGGCGGCGGTCCTCGCCGCAGCCATGGGCGTCGTCGCCTACCTGACGTGGCTCGAGCGGAAGTTCGCCGCGCGCCTGCAGAACCGGGTGGGGCCCTACTGGGTCGGGTACCCGCACGGCTGGCTCCAGCCGATCGCCGACCTCCTGAAGCTGGTCGTCAAGGAGGACATCGTTCCTCGCCGCGCGGACCGGTTGCTGTTCGAGCTGGCGCCGCTGCTGGTGCTCGTGCCCGCGCTCGCGGGCTTCGCGTTCCTCCCGTTCGCCGAGGGGCGGGCGGTGGCCGACCACCCGTACTCGCTCGCGCTGTTCGTCGCCTTCGCCTCGCTGGCGCTGCTGGGCATCTTCGCGGCGGGCTGGGGCTCGAACAACAAGTACGCGCTGCTGTCCGCGCTGCGCATGGTGGCGCTGCTCGTTTCCTACGAGATCCCGCTCGTCCTGGCGCTGCTCGTCCCGGCCACGCTCGCCGGCTCGCTGCGGCTCGTGGACATCGTGGAGGCCCAGCGCGGTCTCTGGTTCGTCGCGGTGCCCGGCGTGGGGCAGGCCGCCCTCGTCGTCTTCCTGCTGGCCGCCCTCGCCGAGGCGAACAAGGCGCCGCTCGACATCGTCGAGGCGGAGTCCGAGCTGGTGGCCGCCTACAACGTGGAATACACGGGGATCAAGTTCGGCCTCTTCTACGCCGCCGAGTACGCCCACACGCTGGCCCTGAGCGGTCTCGGCGCCACGGTGTTCCTCGGCGGCTACCTGGGCTCCGGCCCGGTGCCGGGGAGCGTGTGGCTCGCGCTGAAGTCGCTCGGGCTGTTCGTGGCGCTCCTGTGGATCCGGTGGAGCTTCCTGCGGATGCGCGTGGACCAGGCCATGGCGCTCAACTGGAAGGTCCTCTTCCCGGTGTCGCTGGCGAGCCTCGTGACGGCGGGGCTCTGGCAGGTCCGGGGATAGGCCGTGGCGCCGCTCGGGCTCGTCCTCGCCGGGACGCTCCAGGCCATGGTCACGACCCTTCGGAACCTCGTCCGTCGGCCGAATACCGTGCAGTATCCCGCCGTCGCGCGGCCGGTGCCGGGCCGCTGGCGCGCCGGCAGCTTCGCCCTCACCTACGATCCCGAGACCCGCGAGGAGAACTGCATCGGCTGCCGCCTGTGCGAGTACATCTGCCCGAGCCAGATCATCTCGGTCGAGCTCGTGAAGGGGGAGCCGCGGAAGAACGGCGAGGGGGCGAGCTACGCCGGGCGGTTCACCCTCGACTTCCAGGCGTGCATCCAGTGCGAGCTGTGCGTGCAGGTCTGCCCGGCGGACGCCATCGTCATGCTCCGGGAGCTGCAGGAGCCCTCGTTCACGCGCGAGGGGCTGTTCCTCGACCGGGATCGGCTGTTCGCCAACGGCCGCAGGCTGCTCGAGCGGCCGGAGCTCGAGTCCGAGGCCACGGCCTCGCGCCTGCAGCAGTGGACCGACGCCAGGCGGGGGCTCGAGCGCGCGGAGCTCGCGCCGGCGGGGGAGGCGAAGCCATGACGGACCTCCTGTTCGCGGCGCTGTCGGCCGCTCTGGTCGCGGCCTCGGTCGCGGTGGTCCTGTCGAGAAACCTCTACCGCGCGACCTACGCCCTCGCGGCGGCCCTGGCCTCGACCGCGGGCCTGTTCTTCCTGCTGTCCTCGCCGCTGCTCGCCGCGGTGCAGCTGCTGCTGTACACGGGCGGGGTCCTCACGCTGGTCGTCTACGCGCTCGTCCTCACCGAGAGCGCCGAGGACCCGAGGCCCTGGAGGAGGCCCCTTCCCGCGGCGGCGGCCTCGGTCCTGCTGTTCGCCTCGCTGGCCCCGCTGGCGCGCCACGTGGTCGCACCACCGTCGCGCCCGGCCATCCCCGGCGCACGCGAGGCGGGGGTCTTCCTGTTCCGCGACTACGCCGTTGCCTTCGAGCTCCTGTCCGTGCTGCTGCTCGCGGCGCTGTTCGGCGCGCTCGCGATCGCCCGAAAGGAGACCTCGTCGTGACGCCAGGCCGGCTCCTGCTGCTGTCCTTCGCCGTGTTCTCGGTGGGGGTGTTCGGCGTGCTCGCGCGCCGCCATGCCATCGCCGTGCTCCTCTCGCTCGAGCTGATGTTCAACGCCGCCAACCTCGCGATCCTGTCCGTCGCGTGGGCCCGAGGGCTCGCGCAGGGGACGGTGCTCGTCCTGTTCGGCATCGCGGTGACGGTGGCGGAGGTGGCCGTCGGCCTCGCCCTGTTCCTCCTCGCCGAGAGGGTCCGCAGGACCGCGACCCTGGACGACCTGTCGCTGCTTCGGGGCTGAGGCGTGGGCCTCCCGCTCGTCGTCCTGGGGGGCCCGCTGCTCGCCTTCGCGGCGCTCGCTGTCCTTCCGCCGCTGCGGCGGGCGGGGCGGCTCGCGGCGCTGGCCTCGATCCTCGGGGTCGGGGCGAGCCTCGCGGCCTCCCTGGCGCTCGTCGCCTCCTACCGCGCCCATCCCGAACCGGCGAGCTTCGAGCTGGTCTGGATCGGCCTCGAGCGGTTCCCGGCCGTGCGCGCCGGGCTCCTCCTGGACGGCCTCTCGGTGGCGATGCTCCCGCTCATCTCGCTCGTGTCCCTGCTCGTCCAGGTCTACTCGCTCGGCTACATGAGCGGGGAGGCGGGCCCCTCCCTCGGCCGCTACTACGCGTTCCACAGCCTGTTCGCGTTCTCGATGCTCGGCTTCGTGCTCTCCCACAACACGCTCCAGGCGTACGCCTTCTGGGAGCTGGTGGGCCTGTGCAGCTATTTGCTCATCGGCTTCTGGTACCGCAGGCCGGAGGCCGCCCGCGCGGCGGTCAAGGCGTTCTGGACGACGAGGCTCGGCGATGCGGGCTTCGCGGTGGCCGTCGTGCTCCTGTGGGCCGCGGGGGGGAGCTTCGTCTTCGAGGAGCTGTTCCGCGAGGCCGCCGGAGGGACTCTCGCGGGACCGCTGCTCGCCGTCGCGGTCGCGGGTCTGTTCCTGGGAGCGATGGGCAAGAGCGCGCAGTTCCCGCTCCACGTGTGGCTGCCGGACGCCATGGAGGGCCCCACGCCCGTCTCGGCCCTCATCCACGCGGCCACCATGGTGGCCGCCGGGGTGTTCCTGATGCTGCGCGTCCTTCCGCTGGTCGCGGCGGCGCCGGCGGTGGCCTCCTGGGTCGTCTCGATCGGAGCGCTGAGCGCGCTGGTCGCGGCTTCGATGGCTGTCGTCGAGCGCGACGTCAAGCGCGTGCTCGCCTACTCCACCGTGAGCCAGCTCGGCACCATGATGGCGGCGGCGGGGGCCGGGGCGGCCGCGGCCTCGCTGTTTCACCTGGTGACCCACGGGTTCTTCAAGGCGCTGCTCTTCCTGGCGGCCGGCAGCCTGATCCACGCGCTCGGGACGAACGACATCTTCCGGATGGGCGGTGTCGCCCGGCCGATGCCGTGGACCGCGGGCTGCTTCCTCGCCGGAGCGGCGGCGCTCGCCGGCGTCTTCCCGGCCTCCGGGTTCTTCTCGAAGGAGGAGATCCTCCTGGCGGTGTGGAGCAGGGGCCATTCCGTCGCCTTCGCGGCGCTGCTCGCCACCGCGGCCCTGACGGCCTTCTACATCTCCCGGGTCTTCTTCGTCGCGTTGCTCGGGCCGAGGCCCCCCGCGGCCGACCCGCACGAGTCCCCGCCGGTCATGACCGCGCCGATGGTCGTGCTGGCCGGGCTCGCCGTCGGGGGCGGGGTTCTGGGAGGCCCGCTCGAGTCGCTGCTCCGCGGCTCGATCTCGGTGCCGGCGGGAGCGGGCGAGTCCTCGCACGCCGCGCACGCGCTCGGGCTGCTCGCCGCGAGCGTGG